>JBAXAT010000264.1:0-3520 GCA_037142335.1 Verrucomicrobiota bacterium
TCACGTTTGGGCACGGGCCGTGCAAGCCGATTTCGCCGCCCAATGCGGTTTTCCACGGCGGGCATTGTCGGACGGTAATAGCGGTGCGGATTGCGTCGGCTTCGGCAGCGGTAATGAGTTTATCGCGTGCGCCGCGGTCGGCATCCTCGGTATTCGGATAGCTTAGACCGAGAAAGCGGTGGTAACGACTGGCCGGGTTTTTATAGCAGATATAAAACTCGCCTTCCGGTGTGGCCAGATCGCCTTCGCGGATTTTGTCAGCGGGATTTTGGCCGGTTACAATTGGAAAGCTCAGTATGAGCTTGTCGCCAGCGTACAACGCCAGCGTCCGACTGGATTTAGTGACGATGATGCGTTTGATGCTCATGGCTGGAGACCGACCGGCCGCAGTGCGGACCGGTTGGTCTCCAGCCAATCGGCAGCAGCAAGATGGACTTGGAGGATGGCCGAGGTGTCGTCGTCGTTAGAATAAATCAGTGTATCCAAGCGCACTTTGCCATCCGTCCAAAGCGACGCATACCGGTGCTTAAATGCCGCTAGCTTACTGTTTAAATCGTCATTACCAACAATGCCGCGTAGGCCGGTTAAGCTACGCAGGTCTTTGGCGTCTTCACGCGTGCGGGTTTGTGGCTCGCCGTAAAGGTCAATGAGTTCGAGTTGGATTGTCTCCATGGTGGCTGGTCGTGCTCGCATTACCACTGTCACTTCCTTGAGTAAGCCATCGTAAAAAAAGCCCATGATCATGTCGATGTCGCCAATGTTGTGGCCGACGTAAATCTCTGGGCGCATCCCGCGCGTGTTCTGAAGTGTCAATCCAAACCGATGCTCCATGATATCGCGACGCGTACCGAGCCGCACGTCGTTATATAATGTTAAGTCGCGTCCCGCCGGAGTGTTGGTGGTAGAAGACGGGGGAGTGTCCAAACTGGGGACGATGTAAGGCGATTGACGCTGAATAATATCAATGGCCCCAGAGATCCAAAACGGCGAAGTTATTAAAAAAATCAGAAGCGCACCACCGGCATAGGCGGCTGCGCGTGGAATCGGTTCAAAAATACGCTTAAAACCTGTGCGTTCTTTTTTGCGTGCGTGCTTTTCTGCCTGATCACGCACATGTGACCGAGTTAGTGGAATCGGCACCATTATTTCACAGTTGGGACACTGCGCCTTATCCAGTAAGCTAGTGACTGGCACGCTCAGTTTCCCGCCGCAATTTTGACACTGCACTTCCATTACAAAATAATACACCGGCTGCCGATTGAAAATCCATCCGAAAGTTTTATCGCACCACCAACCAGCTGTGGTAATCTGTTGGCCGGTATGTATCGTTTAGTTTTTCACCCACACACAACTGCGCGTCTGCCTGTGGCTGGTACAGCGGAGTACTTGCTGATCGGCCGGGCAGCGGACTGCGGCTTGCAACTCACCGATGCCGGTGTGCGCGATCAACATGCGGCCATTGAGCGCCGTGCGGACGGCTACTTCATTCTCGATCTCACCAATAGTAATGGTGTCCATGTTAATGGTCTCGCGATTACCAGTCAGCGCTTAGTGACCGGCGACGAAATTGGCCTCGGCGCGGTCCGGCTGATTTTCGAAGTCATGCACGAACCGCCGCCGCAAAGCCGTGCGTTTGACCTGTGGCAATTTCTCGGCGCCGGTCTGGTTGCTATGCTGGTTGTTGGACAACTGGCATTGTTCGGATGGATTTTTTTGCAGCCGCATCCGCATCGCGTGCCGACCGATATAGCTCCGCGTCAAGCGCCGGGGCCCGCTGCTGCGATGGCGCCGGCTGCAGTACCGGCGTTGCCTTCGTTATCGCCGAGCACCCCGACGGTTGCCGTTGCACCGGAGATTTTGAATCGGATGCTGAAAATAGTTCGCGTCGACCGGCTTGACAATGCGACGTTGCGTATCATCATCAAGGCGCAGGTTGGTGAACGACAGCTTGACCCAAAGGCGATTGCTGTCAGCGTCCAATGTGTTCATGTACCGGCGCAGCCTGGCGCCTCTCAATGGCTTGCCATCCCGGTGGCTTGGGAAAATTTCAAAACCAAGGAATTGCTGACACGTCTACCGGAACCGTGCCCCGGTTATATTGTGCGCACGTATTACCGGAACCAGCCGCAAGACACCATGACTGTTCCATAAGTTCAACTCCCTTGAGATCATCATTATGCCTGATAATTTAATTGGCCAGACGCTGGGTGCTTACCGGATCGAATCCCAAATCGGCACTGGTCGATGGGGCGCGATTTACCGCGCCACACAACAATCCATGAATCGCGTCGTGGCGCTCCAGACCATGACCGGTAACGTGTCCAGATTTCAGGAAGAAATGCAGGCCGCAGCACAAATCTCCCACAGCAATATCGTTACAATGTATGAAGCTGGCAGCGCTGCTGGTGTTCATTTTTGCGCGATGGAACTACTGGACGGACCGCCGGTTGCTGAGTTCTTAATGACTGGCGGTAAGCTGGATGAGCATCGCTTGCTTCAGACACTTGTCGGTGTGACGCGGGCATTGAATTATCTCTGGCAGAAGAATATTCCACACGCGCCCATCGAACTGGCCAACCTGCGCATTGACACTGCTGGGACTGTTAAGCTTGCCGAATTCTTGCCATTTGACCGCCCGGCAGTTGCCGCACCGCGTGATGATATTCTGGCACTGGGAGCACTCCTGTTAAAATTCGACACGGGAACAAATAAGTCGGTCCGCGACTTGCTTGATCGGATGGTCGGCAAAGGCGGACGTAAACCGTTCACCACAATCGGCGACCTCACGCAAGTCGCCGAGGGTCTTGACCGTCAGCTTTTCCCACCGGTAACGCCACATGCTGACGGTCCAGTGCGCAGTAAACGCACTACCCTCGTCGGTATTCTTATTGCGGCGCTCCTGGGTTCGCTTTCGGCTGGCGCATTGTGGTGGCGGAGTCACTCCGTCAACGCCGAACTGAAGTTACACAGCGAACTGCTGGCACCACCGCGGCCTGCCGATTTTGGCACGATGGCCAGCGTGCCCGGTGGGGAATTTATCTACCAAACCAACGTCAAAAAGAACCTGAAAGATTTTTTCATTGACCGGTATGCTGTTACCATTGGTGATTACATTCAATTTCTTAATGCTCTGGCAGCTGGAACTAAGCCATATGAACATGCGTTTGCCCCCAGCCATAAGGACCACAAGCCGGCTGGGTGGGCTAAAGTGCTCGACTCGATTCAGCAGCACTCGATGCTTGTCGTCGGCGAGCGGGAACACTGGTTGACATGGGACTCACCGGTGTTTGGCGTGGATTTTTATGATGCGTTTGCATTCGCCAGGTGGCGTGGCAAGCGGTTGCCGACTGAGGAAGAATGGGAAAAGGCTGCGCGCGGCACCGATGGGCGTCAATTTCCGTGGGGCAATGCACCGCTGACTAAGGACTCATTCACAAGTCTGACTCAAGTGTACGCCAATCTTGCAGACCGTAGTCCCGCCGGTGTTAGTGGCATGGCGTGCGGTTTGCGCGAATGGACT
>JBAXAT010000265.1:0-3516 GCA_037142335.1 Verrucomicrobiota bacterium
AACGTTGTCCCCCGGCAGAATGCGGATGCGATCGCCAGCGTGGAGTTGGTCGGCTGGGACGATTTCCTCACCGATGGCGGCTAGTCGACAAGCGTTGGTCGGCGTGAGACGGATTAAGCCTTCAATGGCGGCGTGTGCGCCTTCGGCAGAACGTGTTTCAATGACGACTGAAATCAACATGAAAAACGCGACCACGCCGGCGGTGCGAAAGTCGCCCTGCACGAACGCGGCGAGCACGGCAATGGCAACGAGTTCGTTCATTCGGATTTCGCCGTGCCGCAAATCGCGCAGTGCCGTGCGCAGAATTGGTGATATTAAAATAATGGCGCCGATGGCCGCGCTGACTTCGCCGACCGGTGCGTTCAGCTTGTAAAGCCAATCGGCAAGGTAGGAGTTGATGACGAAGGCGGTGCCGATGCAAATCCAAAGGAACAAACGCGGCGCCACTTCGTGATCGCAACAAGCCCCGGAATGTTTGTGAGCGTGGCTGTGAGTTTGCATGTTATGGCTTTGCCAGTGGCGTTAACGGCTGCAGTTCGGGATTGATGAGTAGGCGTAACTGCTGTTGACCAGTGGCATTGCGATGAATGAGGAATTTCTGATCGACGCCGGTGAGGACGCGATGAAGCGTGTCTTGTAAAAGTGTTTGGGCGATGATGGCGGGATTCTTTTGGTATTGCTCGTAAACTTTTGTGAAATAATCAGCACTGGCGCTGATCTCGGCGACAACGCGCCGCCGGTAAGCTTCACCTTCAGATTGGAGCTGGGCGGTTTCACCTGCAGCTTCGTTGAGCGACCGAGTGGCGGCGGCGCGGGCGGCGCTGATTTTGCTACTGCGATCCTGTTCAGATTCGATAACACTGGCAAACGCGGCGGTGACTTGTCGAGGTGGAGCGAGGGCGAGGATGTCGACGCGTTCAAGGCGAATGCCGAGCGCGAGCGTTTCGGTACGGCGCCGGAGTTCGGTGTCGACCGCGCCACGCAGTGCTTCAATTTCAGTGCGCAACGCCTGATCTACAGACCGGCGTGCGGTGCATTGCAAGACGGCATGGTCGAGTTCGCGTTGCAAAATAGCTTCGAGATTGGCGAGCCGGAAGCTGACAATCTCCGGATCAATTACGGTGTACCTAATTGCCCATTTCGAGTGAATCAAGTTGGCATCGCCAGTCAAGGTGTAACCATCGGTACCGGGGCGAATCGTGCCGGCGGATTGATTTTCACCGCGGTACCAGAATGTTCCGGAATCAACCGTCTGAACGCGTTCGGTTGGAATACGGACGATTTCGGCAATCGGACGCGGCCAGGTCCAATGGAGGCCGGGTTCCAGTAAGCGTTCACCAGCTAAGCCGTCAATCTTGCCAAAAATCAGCACGTAAGCGCGTTCGCCTTGATGAACGTTGAAGACACCGGAGAAAATATACGCAACTACTACCAGCGCCATTAGCCAGTGTAAAACGCGGAAGCTCGCGTTGAGCGCGCCAGTCAAAGCTGCGTCGCCGGTCGTGGGAGTTGGCGGGTGGTCAGACATTATTTCTTCGGCAGCGCCTTGTCGCCTTGCAATAGGTCGAACGGTTCGGTTTCGGTACTGAGGACAACAGTTGATTTCTTCTTCAACGTGCCCTCGAGTACTTCCAGCTTGCGGAGGAATATCGCCAATTCCGGATTTTTTTCAAAAACCTGATACGACTCAGCCGCCTTAGCATCGCCCTCGGCGCGAATTCGTTTCGCATCGGCTTCCGCTTGAGCAAGGAGCTGATTACGTTGGCTATCGGCGGCGGCGCGAATCTTAATCGCTTCGCCTTCACCCTCGGACCGGTAACGTTCAGCGATTTCTTCGCGCTCGGCTTTCATTCGCGAGAAAACTTTTTCCGTGATGGATTCCGGCAGACCAATTTTGCGGATGCCAAGAAATTGCACGGTGACGCCATACCGGTTTGCGGCTTCTGGTTGCACAGCAGTTAACATCTGTTCTTCGATCTGCTCGAATTTTACCTCGGCAGTATTGGTGTTAACTAACGCAGAAAAGGGAAATTGGCCGAGGATGGCGTTTTTCTGGCTGCGCAGGAGGGCGTCGAGATTGCGTTCAGCTTGTTCGATGGTGCCGATGCGTTCGAGGAACTGAATCGGTTTCTCGATGCGCCAGCCGGCATAGACGGCGACGAGGATGTTTTTGCCATCGCGGGTGAGCGTTTCTTCAAACGCGCCTTCGAGTGTGTGGACCCGGTTGTCGAACCGGTAGATGCGTTGCACCGGCCACGGTGCGCGGGCATACAGCCCGGCGTCGGTGATGGAGCGCACCGGTTTACCGAAGGTCGTGACGACGACCGCTTCGCCTTCGCGAACGGTGAAAAGCACCTGCAATAAGATGAACAGCGCCGCCACCACACCACCGGCAGCTAGCAATAATGTGTTTCGTTTCATGCGTTACTTCTCCTTCTTCTCCGTGCCGAGGTCGAACAACTCCGGCCGGAGTTTCTCCTCGAAATTGATTTGGATGACCTCGTTCGCCGCCGAAGCCGGTACGATGTATTTGCGGGTGTCAGCCAATGCCTCGGCAATGACGCCGAGGTAAAGATTAGTCCGGAACACGCGCGGCGATTTGCTGGCAGTTTGGGCGAGGATTAAAAAGCGTTGTGCTTCGGCGGTGGAAACTTCAGTGCGTTGCACCCGGTAACCGGTGGCGGCGAGCAGCGCCTTCGCGCTGTTGGCGGCGGCGAGCGTCACAGTGCGACCGGCAGCGGCGTGCGCGGCGAGAATATTGGCTTCTTTTTGTTCAAGCGCACCGATGACCGATTCAAACGCCTCGGCGACTTGCGTCGGAGGATGAACACTTTGCAAGCCGACAAACTTAATGGCAATGCCGAGCTGCCGGCGGTCGGTCTCACTTTGAACGCGTTGCCGGAGGGAATCAGTAATCCGCGTTTGGCCAGCGCCCAGCAAGTCCAGCAGGTCGCGCGCCGCGGCTTCCTGCGTCAGGCTCCGGTACGCGATTTGCTCGACGAGCCGTGCAGCGTCAGCGTGATTGTAGGCGAACGCGAAAATGTTTGTGATCTGATATTCGACCAGGATGTTGAACGAGACAAGGTTGACCGGCACCGTATTCGTATCGGTTCCGCTGCGGGGCGCGGCCACAAGAAACTGCTCTTCGCCTTGAATGTGCGGGATACTCCAGACGATGACGCTCGGTTCAACTTGTCCGGCTTGACCCTGCCCGAGGCGAAACGAAAGGATGTGATTCACCGGAAAGCGGCGCACCATTTCGAATGGCCACGGCAATTTCAAATGCGCGCCGCTAGCAAGTTGTGCCACCGGTTTGCCGAAGTGTTCGAGAATACCAGCTTCATCCGGTGCTAAGAAGACGAGGCATGACAACAGATACAGCACGACGAGTTGGAAAATCACGAGTGGCAACAGCGCGGTTTCGAGAAAATGGAAGAGCCAAGTGTCAGAAACTTTGAAACCAAATTGATAATCAAGCGCGCCGGCGACATTGCGCGCCCAAGCGCCGGGTTCGGT
>JBAXAT010000266.1:0-3505 GCA_037142335.1 Verrucomicrobiota bacterium
GGTGAACTTGGTCAAGTTGCTCTATGAGTTGAAGCCCGACGAGATTTATCACTTGGCAGCGCAAAGCCATGTCCGCGTCAGCTTCGACATCCCGGAATACACGTCGGACATTACCGGTGTCGGCACGATCCGGATTTTGGAAGCGATCCGGGAAACGGGTGTGCAGTCGCGATTTTACCAGGCCTCGTCAAGCGAGATGTATGGGCTCGTCGCCGAGATTCCCCAGAAGGAAACGACCCCGTTTCACCCGCGCAGTCCGTATGGCTGTGCGAAAGTATTTGCGTACTGGACCACGGTCAACTACCGGGAGAGCTACGGTCTGCATGCCTCGAACGGCATCCTGTTCAATCACGAATCTCCCCGGCGCGGCGAGACGTTTGTGACGCGCAAAATCACGCGCGCGGTCGCCTACATCAAGGCCGGGTTGCAAGACAAGCTTTACCTAGGCAACCTCGATTCAAAACGCGACTGGGGCTACGCGAAAGAATACGTGGAAGCCATGTGGTTGATGTTGCAGCAGGACAAACCGGATGATTACGTCATCGCCACTGGCGAGACACATACGATTCAAGAATTCTGCGAGATTGCATTCAATCACGCTGGATTGGACTGGCAGAAATACGTGAACTTTGACAAGCGCTACCTGCGCCCCGCTGAGGTTGATATTCTGATTGGCGACGCTTCGAAGGCCAAACGGGTATTGGGTTGGGAACCAAAGACTAAATTCAAACAGCTCGCCGAGTTAATGGTTGATGCGGACATCCAACTACTCGCCGACAAACTGGGCGGAAAAGTCGCCAAGGTGACGACATGAGTTTCTGGACCGAGCAACGCGTCATCGTGACTGGGGGCGCCGGCTTTCTCGGTTCGCACGTCGTCGAAGCCTTGCGGACTCGTGGCTGCCAGAATGTCTTCGTGCCGCGCAGCAAGGAATACGACCTGCGCAACCGGCAAGCCATCCAGCGTTTATTAGAAACCAGCCGGCCAACTATGGTAATTCATCTGGCAGCCGTGGTTGGTGGCATTGGCGCGAACCGGGAACATCCCGGCCAGTTTTTCTATGAAAATGCCATCATGGGCATTGAGTTG
Source organism: Verrucomicrobiota bacterium (assembly GCA_037142335.1). GTDB lineage: Bacteria > Verrucomicrobiota > Verrucomicrobiia > Palsa-1439 > Palsa-1439 > CAINDI01. The sequence continues at coordinate 1,090 of JBAXAT010000266.1, forward strand.
ATCGAACAAGCCCGGCAATTTAACATCCCAAAAGTCGTCGTCGCCGGCACAATCTGCGCCTACCCTAAGTTCACTCCGGTACCATTTAAGGAAGATGATTTATGGACCGGTTATCCTGAGGAAACCAATGCGCCATACGGGATTGCCAAAAAAGCACTCCTAGTCCAATGCCAAGCATACCGGCAAGAGTACGGCATGAATGCCATCTTCCTGTTGCCGGTCAACCTCTATGGACCACGGGACAACTTTGCCCCGTCATCGTCGCACGTCATCCCAGCCTTGATTAAGAAATGCGTGGATGCGCGTGATACCGGCGCTAAATCAATTGAATGTTGGGGCACCGGCACGGCCACGCGTGAATTTCTCTACGTCGAGGATGCCGCCAGTGGGATTGTGTTGGCAGCCGAACACTATAACAAACCTGCCCCGGTCAACCTCGGTGCCGGTCAGGAGATTTCGATCAGGTCGCTCGTCGAGCTCATCGTGAAGCTGACGAATTATCGCGGCGAAATCTGCTGGGACACTACAAAGCCTGATGGTCAACCACGTCGCTGCCTAGACACAACACGAGCCGAGCGTGAGTTCGACTTCCGTGCTGGCACACCCTTTGAAGACGGGCTACGACGGACCATTACTTGGTACGAACAACATCACCGGTAAAATGTATTTTTTATTTTTCACCTCTGGCACCTTGCTGATGTACACTTACGTCGGCTACTTCCTAACTGTATTACTACTCGGACCGGTGGTGCGACGGTTGCGACGACAACATCTGGCTGACGAAAAGCACACACCATTTGTCTCGATGATCATTTCTTTGCATAACGAGGAAAAACTCATTACGCAGCGCATCGAGAACTTTGAAGCTCTAGATTACCCGGCGGATCGGTGCGAGCTACTGTTGGGTGATGATTGTTCAAACGACCACACCCGGGAACTGATCCGTGAGCGCATGAGGCACAATCCGCGCATCCGTTTTTTCCCGTTTGACACACATCAAGGCAAGACTGCCGTTATCAATATACTCGTACCCCAAGCCAAAGGAGAGATTATCGCATTTACTGACGCCAATACGTTCTACGCCACTGATTCCATGCGCAAAATGTGCCAACACTTTGTCGATCAAAAGATCGGCTCAGTGAGCGGACGCCTGATTCTCAAAAGTGCGACCGGCATGAACACCGACGACGATTATTGGAAGTACGAAACGCTACTCAAACAATTGGAAAGCCAGCTCGGCGTGGTGCTAGGCGCCAACGGCGGCATCTACACATTGCGCAAGGAATTATTCCGTCCGCTCAAGTCAGATGTAATTCAGATCGACGATTTCATTTGGCCGGTCAGCGTTTATGAGCGCGGCTACGAAGGCATTTACGAACCTGCTGCCATTGCCAATGAAGAAGCGTCCCCGTACGTTGAAGCCGAATTCCGTCGCAAAGTTCGGATCGGCACTGGGAATTACCGAGCGCTAATCGAATGCCATAAACTATTGTTACCATGGAAAGGGTGGATTGCATTTGCTTTTTGGTCACACAAGGTTTTGCGCTGGTTGGCACCATTCCTACTCATTGCGCTCTTGGTTACGAACGCTTTTCTGCCCGAGTACCGGTGGTTGTTCTTCGCCCAATGCGCCGGCTACCTCGCAGCCGGTCTCGGCATGTTTTTCTCAAAACAACGACATATCCTCGCCAAAATATTGCGCGTGCCGTATTACTTCGTCGGAAGCAACGTCGCCCTGCTCATCGGCTTCTATAAGTGCGTGACCGGACGGCAAAAAGCGACTTGGACTCAAAAAGCGCACCGGGCTGCATAGTCCCGCGCTGACCTGGTCAGCGCACCCATTCGCCGATTAGACTGGTGATTTTGCCTTCCAAACTGGCCGAAGTCGTCTACAGTAGGACTAGATGAATCTGGAGACACGATTGCGATGAGTCAGAAACGCTTCACCGAGCGACAAATCGAAATTCGGAACGCGTTGACCCGTTTACAGGAGGCCGTGGCCCAACCGGAGACGCCGATTTTGCGAGATGCGGTCATTCAACGATTCGAATTTACCTTTGAACTTGCTTGGAAAACGCTGCAACTTTACTTAGAGCATCGCGGGTTGGAGTGTGGGAGTCCGCGCGCGACAATAAAAAAATCTTTTTCCGAAGGGGTCATCCCCACCTTGGAAGAAGCGGATGTCTGGCTCCAGATGCTTGACGATCGGAACCTGACGAGCCATGCGTACGATGAAGAACTCGCGCAGCGCATCTATCAACACATTGCCCAGACCTATACGCCGCTTTTAAAACGGATGGACGAACGCGTGCAGGCTCTGAGTTGGGATTAAGTGATGAATCTCCGAATCAAAGAACTCAATCTCCTCCAGACCACGTTCCACCGTTTTCCAGTGGTTCGAGAAGTCCGGGTCTTT
>JBAXAT010000267.1:0-3501 GCA_037142335.1 Verrucomicrobiota bacterium
GTGGGGCGAAGTAACGCCTTGCGAACGGGCCGGGACGATGAGCGAAGCAGTGCGGATAGCCGTCAGTCATGCGCGGTGTGGTGACACAGTGTTGTTGTCGCCGGCGTGTGCCAGCTTTGACATGTTCCAAAATTATGAACATCGCGGCGACGAGTTTAAGAAAGAAGTATTAGCTTTATTGTAGCCGCCCTCGGTGAGGGCAAGCGCGCTCGTCGAGCGCGGCTACAACGCACCAAACCATCAGCAAACCCAAACAAATAAAACGTAGCGAAAGGAAAAATGAAAGTATCGAAAGTAGTATTGCTTGTAGTTGCACTGCATGTGTTAGTTATCGGAGGCATCTTCGTCTTTGAAGGTTGCTCCCGCGCCAAAGCGCCGGAAGTCGCATCGGCCGGATCGGCGGATGAAACAGCGACGAATGCCGCGGCTGTCCCGGTAGATCAGACTGCGCAAAACTTGACGCCCGCCTTGCCGTTACCGTCGAGCTTTGCGCCAATCACGCCAGTTGCACCGGCTCAGGCCGTCCGCACATATGTCGTCAAAAAGGGTGAAACGCTAATGAAGATTGCGAAAGCGGAACGCGTCAAAGTGAGTGAACTAGCCAGTGCGAATAAACTCACCAAGACTGCCGCACTCAAGATTGGTCAGAAGCTCACCATACCGGCCAAAGCCGAAGCACCGGTTACCGCTGTTGCTTCCGCGACACCGGTTACCGCACCAGCGATTGCATCCGCAACTGCGACGGCAGCAGCGACAGTCAGCGGCAACAGCTACACCGTTAAGTCCGGTGACTCGCTCTGGAAGATTGCGAAAGCAAACAACGTTAGCGTAGCCGCGCTCAAACAGGCGAACAACCTGACCAGTGACGCACTTAAGCTCGGCCAGAAGATCACCATTCCAGCCGCCGCATCCACAGCCCCAGTCGCAGTCGCGCCGGTTACGACCGCCGGCGCATGGCAGCCTGGGGCACAAGTCACCAACGGACAGACCACGCATATTGTGGACATCGGCGAAACGCTCGGTAGCATTGCCAAGAAATACAATGTGCCGGTTGCCGAACTGATGAAGGCCAACAACATCAGCGACGCCAAACGTGTGACCGTCAGCCAGTCGCTCGTTATCCCATCGGCGACCGCGCCGGTGCCGGTGACCACGGTGATGCCAGCGATTGCCGCTCCGATTGTTTCAGCAAACTAAAATAATCCAGCGCAACGTAGTGGCGGCGGTCGAATTGGCCGCCGCCACACGGCGCGAGTCGACGAAATGAATAAAGCCGCCATTACTTTGCTGATTGCCACATTGATTCTTGTGACAGTCGGCGTTGTCATGCTCTTTAGTGTGAGCGCGCTGCAAGCGCGTGATAAATATGGCGATTCAAATTATTTACTGAAGCGACAACTTGTCTGGATGACGCTCGGCGGCGTCTGTTGCGCCGTTGTGGCGGCAACGCCTTATCCAAAACTTCGTGCAGTTGCAAAACCGGTATTGATTGTTGCCGGCGCGCTTTTAGTTGTGGTTCTGATTCCGCACGTTGGTATTAAAGTCAGTGGTGCGCGCCGGTGGCTCGGCCTCGGTAGCGTTCTCCGCGTCCAACCGTCGGAGTTCGCCAAGCTTGCGCTCATAATTTGGCTGGCGCATTATCTCGCCAAAGAAAAGCGTTGGATTGAACGCTTCAGACGCGGCTTCCTGGTGCCGATGGCGGTAGTCGGCGGAACATGTCTGGTAGTTCTGGCTGAACCAGATTTTGGTACGTCAGCGTTGCTAGCAGCGGTCGCTGTGGCAATGATGTTCATGGCTGGCGTTCGGCTCCGGTATCTCGGCCCAACAATTTTAACCGGGCTCATCGGATTCGCAGTGCTGATTGCACACAATCCCGTCCGAATGCGTCGGATGCTGGCGTTCACCGATCTCGCAAAATACAAGGCCGGTCCCGGCTACCAAGTTTGGCAGGCGATGTTGGCATTCGGCTCCGGAGGTATTAACGGTCTTGGCCTCGGCAATAGCCGGCAAAAAATGTTTTACCTACCGGAAGCCCATACCGATTTCATTTTTCCAATCGTTGGCGAAGAGCTGGGGCTCATCGGTGTGTTGGCGGTGTTGGCGTGTTTTGTCGCGCTGGTGGCGTGCGGCATGATCATCAGTCTGCGCGCACCGGATTTGTTTGGCCAATATCTCGGCTTCGGCATCACCACAATGATTGGGTTGCAAACACTCATCAACGTCGGTGTCGTCACCGCATGGTTGCCGACGAAAGGATTGGCGCTGCCGTTCATTAGCTACGGCGGGTCGAACGTGATGATGAATCTGGTCGCGGTGGGTGTCTTACTTAGTATTTATCGGCACGGTGCAATGGAAACGCGCACGGTCGAACGGGAGTTTTTTGAACAGCGCGAATTGAGCATATGAAAGTGTTAATCGCATGCGGTGGAACTGGCGGTCATTTGTTTCCCGGCCTCGCGGTCGCGGAAATGTTGGCCTCACGCCGGCACGAAGTGAAATTACTGGTTTCGGAAAAAGCTGTGGATCAAACTGCACTAAAAAATTCAGCAATTACAGTCCGGTCGGTTGCGGCGGTGGGGTATACCGGTGCCGGTGGATTGGTGAAGTTTTGTGTCCGGTTGGTGCGGGCGGTTGGCGATTGTTTGGAAGAATGCCGGCAGTTTGAACCAGACGCGGTGCTGGGCATGGGCGGATTTACCTCAGCCCCGGCAGTGTTCGCGGCCAAGTGGCGGCGGCGTGGTGTGAAGTTGATTCACGAGTCGAATGCGGTACCAGGTAAGGCGAATCGCTGGTCCGGCAAATTGGCCGACCACATTGCGGTGGGCGTGCCAGATTGCGCGAAATTTTTTGGCCGCAAGCCGGTGACGGTTACCGGGACGCCGATTCGGCAAACGCTCCGGCAAGGAAAAGTTGCCGGCGCGCACGAGCGGCTCGGTCTCGATCGGAACCGGTTGACGATTTTGGTGATGGGTGGCAGTCAGGGCGCGAAGGCGGTTAACGAAGCAGCAATCGCGGCGTTGCCGGAGCTGGCGGACTGGAAAGAGCAAGCGCAGTTTGTTCATTTGAGCGGTCTGCGTGACGAAGCGACATTGCGTGCCGCGTACGAAAAGAATGGATTCAAAGCGAACGTGATGAGTTTTTGCAGTGAAATGGAATTACCGTACAGCGTGGCGGACCTAGTGATTGCCCGGTCGGGCGCGGCGACATTGACGGAGTTGGCGGTGTTTGGCTTGCCGGCAATTTTATTGCCGTATCCGCATGCTGCCGGCAACCATCAGTGGTACAACGCGAAAGTCTTTGAGCGTATCGGCGCGGCGCGAATTGCGGAGCCGGTGACGCGGTTGTCGTTGGAATTGAACGGCTTGCTGGACGATGCCGGCGCGCGCGCCGGGATGGCCAAGGCCGCGCGGGCGTTGGCAGTGAACGATGCTACCGAACGCATTGCTGATTTGGTGGAGACGTATGCTGACTAGGCAACAATTGATTGATTTGCTCAGCGCG
>JBAXAT010000268.1:0-3499 GCA_037142335.1 Verrucomicrobiota bacterium
CCCAATTAGCGGCGTCGTCCCGGTAGGCCAGAGTGAGGCCGAGGGTTTTAGTGTAGAATTCGACCGACCGGTTGAGGTCGGCGACTTTGACGACGAGGTTGGCAATGCCTTGAATCATAATTTCCTTAGTATGGTAACGGGAACTTTGCGGTTAGGGTTTTGACTTTGTCTTTCACGCTTGCGTGGATTGAGACGTCGTCGGGTTTATCCAACACTTCGGTCATGAGCGCAGCAATCTGCGTCATTTCAGCTTCTTTCATGCCGCGCGTGGTCACCGCCGGCGTACCGACACGGATGCCGCTGGTGACGGTTGGTTTTTCGGGATCGAACGGAATCATGTTTTTGTTTACTGTGATGCCGGCTTGATCAAGTGATTCTTGCGCGATTTTGCCGGTGAGCTTCTTCTGACGGAGATCAACGAGCATTAAATGATTATCAGTGCCACCGCTGACGATGCGGAAGCCTTTGCCAGCCAGTGCGGCAGCTAGTGTCGCGGCGTTCTTGATGACTTGGCGTTGGTAGGCCTTGAACTCGGGTTGCAGGGCTTCCTTGAAACAAACTGCCTTGGCGGCAATAATGTGTTCCAATGGACCACCCTGGATACCTGGGAAGATTTGTGAATTCACCGCTTTGGCGTGGGCTTCTTTGCAGAGAATCAAACCAGCGCGTGGTCCGCGCAGTGTTTTATGCGTGGTGCTGGTCACAATATCGGCGTAAGGCACCGGATTTGGATGCAACCCGGCAGCGACGAGGCCCGCGATGTGTGCCATGTCCACCACCAGCGCCGCGCTGACTTCCTTCGCAATCGCGGCAAACGCAGCAAAATCAAGCGTGCGAGGATAAGCGCTGGCACCGACGACAAGAATGCGTGGCTTTTCGGCGCGGGCGAGCCGGGCAACTTCTTCCATGTCAATCCGTTCATCCTTCTGGCTTAAGCCGTAGGGGATAATACGGAAGAGTTTGCCGGAAAAATTCACCGGCGACCCGTGTGTGAGGTGTCCGCCAAAATTTAGACTCATCGCAAGAATGGTGTCGCCGGGTTTTGCCAATGCAAAGTAAGCTGCCATGTTCGCCTGACTACCTGAATGTGGCTGGACGTTGGCGTGCTCAGCCCCGAAAAGTTGTTTGGCGCGGTCGATGGCGAGTTGCTCGATGATGTCGATGCATTCGCAACCGCCATAGTACCGTTTACCGGGATAACCTTCAGCATATTTGTTCGTGAGCACTGTACCGGCAGCTTCAAGGACAGCTGGCGAAACAAAATTCTCGCTGGCAATCAGCTCAATATTGTCCTGCTGGCGTTGCGTTTCTTGCTGGATCGCAGCGAAAATTTCTGAATCGGCCTTGGCGAGTGCCGAGAGTGATTTGGTGACGACGGGGGGATGGTCCATTTTTTTGACACGCCGTTCGTGGCGGCCTCCTTCGAATTCGGTTTTTAGCCACATATCAAGAATCGACTTGGCTTTTTCGTTGTCGGTTTCCAACGCAGAAAGCACAAGGATGTTGGCGTTGTTGTGTTCCCGGCTGAGCTTCGCCCATTCCTCGTTGTTAACCATTGCCGCGCGGGCGCCGATGACACGATTGGCCGCGATGCTCATACCGATACCGCTTTTGCAAATCAACACGCCGCGATCAAAGCTACCGGCTGCGACATCACGCGCAACCACAAACGCGTAATCCGGATAATCCACCGCTTCGGTCGAGTTCGTACCGAAATCGGTAACTTGGTAATCGTGCTTAATCAGCCAATCCTTCAGTGCGGCTTTCATTTCGACGCCACCATGGTCGGCAGCGATTGCAATTTGGAGGACTGACCGTGGCACAGCCGTCTCAATCATTGTGTGGGCAGAAGTTTGCTTGATGAACTCGATAATACTCGGCAGCGTGCGTTTGATTTGGTCGCGGGTCCGCCGATACACTTCCAACGGCTGCCCGATTGGATCCGCCACGTCTTTGCCGATAACCTCGGAGCCCTCGAATTCCCGGAGTAGAAAAGTTTTTTCCGCCGCCATCGGGTAAAGCGTCTGGATGGTGTCTTGTTGTTGCCGGGTCATCGTGAAAATAAAATCCGCAGCTTCGACCAGCGGGGTCCGCAACAACTGACTGTAATGCGCTGCGATATCCACGCCGAGTTCTGCCATGGCAATTTCGGATTCTTCAGTAACCGGCTGTCCATCGAGCGCGCCAAGTCCGGCCGATAGAATCCGATAATTCGCGTCATAACCCAGCGCGGCGCGCAATAACGCTTCAGCCATCGGACTGCGACAGACATTACCAGTGCAGACAAAGAGAATCGTCTTCATTGCCACGACAGAAATACCCGAATTCCTTTCAAGACATCTACCGCCCGCTGCAAGACCACATCACGTGCCGGTACCGCAGCTGAGACAGCCCCTGTGATTGACGGCGCGCCGGCGGCGGCTAACGTCAACGCATTCGTCGAACTAGCGGTCGCGTTGGTCAGCGCCAATGTCGGCGTATCAATTACTTCACCACGGAAAACCTTCACGAGCGCAGCTTCTGAGTAAGCGTGCTTTGTTAATTGCGGCTGCAAGCTAGCTGTCAGCGTGATGTTGGATGCGACATTGAAGACTGCCTCGCGTTCTGTTTTCGGATCAATCTTAATCAGAATGTCTGGTGTGATACCGGCTGGAAAAATCTCGCCACCTTTTGGAAAGATTATTTTTGCGGAAGCCAACCGCAACACGCGCCCATCGCTAAGCGTGTGATCTTGCCATGCCACCGGTAATCCTGCCGTCGGCCCACCAATTACGATGCCGCGATCTTGAGTTCGCAATGCACCGACGAGCACCTCGGCGCTGCCGCGCGTCTGCGCGTTCACCAACAGCAACAACGGAGTCTTCGCTAATTCTATAGCGAGTGACTGTGATGCCAGTGTGGTCCGGTAAACCTGCGGCTCACCGTCCGAGTGTTTCAATGTAAATAATTCCATGTTTGCCGGCAGGAATCGGCTCGCGACCGCTGCAGCTGCCGTAATGTTCGTGCCGTCAGCAAATCGTAGGTCGAGCACATAGCCGGTAACCTTTGCCAGTGCGAATTTTTTAAGCTCGGCGTCCAACGCCAGCGGCGTCTCGTTCACTACGTCGGTCAATCGAATGTAGCCAATGTCTGGTTGAATAATCTCAACCCGCGCCAATGGCTCCATTGTCAGCACATTCAGCTGCAGGACCAGCACATCGTTTGACTGCGCTTCGTCGGCGGTCAGCAACTTCGCGCCGGTACCGAAGATTTTTAGAATCCCGGCAACTGATGCATCGTTAAGTTTCTGCGCGTCGAGTGTTTCTCGATCAACGTAATGCCGCTTCAGTACGTCGCTGATTTCGGAAGTTGTATCCGCGCCGACCGCACTGCGGCCGGCGAGCAGCAAAATTAATCCGCCGATTATGAAGTTAAATTTCATTTTGTTGTACGTCGCAACGCCCGGGCCGCAATATCGCGCCGGTAATGCGCGCCGGCAAATTGAATCCATTTCACGCCG
>JBAXAT010000269.1:0-3491 GCA_037142335.1 Verrucomicrobiota bacterium
GGCCAACCGATCCGCCACTACCAATTTCTTAAAAAACCCCCACACCATCAGGCGTAATCCGTTAGTAACGCGATTGTATTCAAACCGGTGTGGTTCGTGAAACTGATGCAGCATATTTTGCGGGCGCTCAATCGGGCCGGCCACTAACTGAGGATAAAACAACACATACAGAGCCAGAATCCCAAAATGACGCTCGGCTGTTTGTTTTCCACGGTACACGTCAATGGTGTAGGCCATTGATTGAAATGTGTGAAATGACAAGCCAATCGGCAAAATAATACTCAGTGCCTTGACTGGATAATTCCAATGCAACCATGCAGCCAGCCCGGCGAGATTGGCGCTCAAGAAATTGGTGTACTTAAAAAGTATTAACACGCCGACATTGGCGCACAAACTGACAACCAAGAGATGCTTTCGTCGTGGACCCTGCGAGTTTTCAATCGAAATTGCGGAGAAATAATCCACCAGAATTGTAAAAAACAAAATCAGTATATACACTGGAATAAACACCATGTAAAAATAGCAACTCGCTGCCAGCAAAAACGCCCACCGGTAACGATGTGGAAGTGTAAAATACCCAAGCGTTACAATCGGAAAGAAAAGATAAAACTGAAGCGAATTAAAAAGCATGCACGATTCCAGCGCAAAATCTTTAGACTATTACCAAAACACGGTCAATCTGAAAAACTTCAGCGGCATTTTAACTAGTTGCGCATCTACGCACTGAGCGAGAGCGGATAAGCTTTTAGGGTCGACTAATTATCGAATTCTATGGCGCGGAGGAAGTTGAATAACTTTCCGGTAGAGATCGTGAATCTGTTGGGCGGTGGTCTGCCAGGAAAACTTCCGCGCCTGCATCAGGGCCTGTTGCCGGAGCGTGCTCCGCTTAACGGTCCCGCTCGTCAAGTTGTGCATGGCGTATGCAATAGCTTCCACTTGCAGTGGGTCAACCAGCAAACCGGCGGAGCCGGCAATTTCTGGTAATGAACTACAATTTGACACGATAACCGGTGCGCCAAGCGTCATAGCTTCCAGCACCGGTAAACCGAAGCCTTCAAACAGCGACGGGTAGAGAAATGCGAAACAGTTTTGATACAACCACTGTAGGTCATTTTCTGCCACGTATCCCAGCAGGATGATATCTTCATGCAATCTCAACTCTTGAATGAGTCGGTCGAAGTCTTTCATGAGCCAGCCGCGACTGCCGGCTAAGACTAGCGGGAACGTCTTGCCCGTTTGTGTCTTCTGTCTGGCGTAGGCGTGGAGTAGACGTCGGTGATTCTTGCGCGGTTCCAATGTGCCGACGGTCAACCAAAACTGGTCAGGTTGCAACCGGGACAACTTACCGGATGGGCGGATGTTTTCCTGCAGCGTCAAGCGGCTGGCTGGGTGGACTACAGCAATCCGATCGGCTGGATAGTGGGGAAAGATTTGCATGAAATGGTTGCGGGTGTATTGCGAGATGGCGATGATTAAGTCCGCGTGCAGCCCTGCCTGAAGCACGCCGTTAAAACAAACCAATCGGTTCGCCTCGGAGGTTGTTTCTGGATGTTCCAAAAAACACAGGTCATACAAAGTGTAAACTAGACGGGCCTTGGCCAGGTTGGTGGGACAGAAAAAGTTATTAGAATGAACGACATCAGGCGTCCCAAGTTGCGCCTCCAAATCCGCCGGTGGGTTGCGCCAGAACTGTTGAGTTTTAGCATGACAACTGTGTGACAAGCCGCACCGGAAGTTAGGTTGCTTAATTATCGGTATCGTTTTGGGGCCGGCTGCATCCCAGTAGGCGTCACCAAATGTGGGATACAACACGTACTCATTTTTCGAATCAAGCTTGGCTAGATGCTGGATCAGGCTGTCGGCAAACCAGCCGCATCCAGCCTTTGTTGGTCCGGTCTGGCTGATATCAAAACCAATTCTCATGTGGTAAACTTAGCCAGCAGTGCACGCCGCACTCCGCCGTGCATCCAACCCAAAGCTGTTCGGCCCATAGCACCAGAAATCGAATGATTCCATCGCAGTGCGGCGTAAAGCGAAACCAGTGTGACCGCTAAGGCGAACGTGAAAGCATCACTGCGTTGGAGTCTTTTACTTTCCACTACGGCGTGGGCGTAGTTAAACAGCCATCGGTCAGGCACCTTGCCGAGGTGTTTGCGTAGAAACCGGTTGTTAGCCTGATGACAGGCGATTCGTGAACACACGGTAAAGGCATTGGCATGCAGTCGCGTTGCGGCCAGTAGCTTGGGTAAAAATTCAAACCGTGCGCCGTGTTTGCCGAGCCGGATCCAGAACTCGTAATCAATGCTTGGCGCTGCCCGGCCATCAATCAAGCCATACCTGTCAAAAATACTGCGGCGCATGAAAGCGGCCGGCTGGCTGATAAAGCATGTTTCCACTAGGCGTTCCCAAGTCCACGGCTCGGTTGGATATTTATCAATAAACGCGTCGTATTCGTCAATGTGGTTGGCGTCACCATACACTACATCCACCTCTGGATGTGTTGCGAAAAACTCCACTACTGCGGTGAGTGCGCCGGGATAATATATGTCGTCTGAATTCAACCACCCAATAATTGGCGCAGTCGAACGGGCAATCCCTTTATTGATGGCATCGGCATGGCCTTGGTCTGGTTCGGAAACCCAGAAAAATCGGTCAGACTGCCTCTGCAAAATCGCTACAGTCGCATCAGTACTGCCACCGTCAATGACCAGATATTCTAACCCTTCGACAGCCTGTGCCAATACACTCTGAATAGTGCGTTCAATGAACTTCCCTTGGTTATAGGAAGGCGTGATGACGGTAATTCGCGGCGGCAATTTCATTCGCTGTGGAATAATTCTTCAATTTTGTTGGCCGATAAAATGCGGCAACTTCTGCAGAGACAGCCCAAATATCGCGAGTCGGCGCTAAAGTTATGGGCTTGGGGTTGAAAGACCGGCTTAATCTTTACCCGTACCAAGCCGCCAGTTACCGGTAGCTGCTGGCGCACTGTGAGTTTTTGGCCGCGTGGAATAATCTGGGTTTCGGAATGGTCATTGTCAGTACCGGTCAGAGTAACTGTCACTTTCTTGTGTGGCAACCACTCAGGCGCAAATAACTTCAGCTCAAGATAGCGAGGAACATCGCTTGGGCCATAGGACACACTGAGATTGTCCCCCGTCCAACCATCAGTGTGGATTCCGGAGATCTTCGACGTAAAATCCGCATTGGCAAACACAGTTTGAAACACCTGCCAATACTGCTGTGCCATCCCGTTGGCGTCAGCAAAGGTTGCCAACTGTTTCCGGCCGCGTTCTACCAACATACCTGCCAGCTCTGGATTGCCTGCCAGTTGTTCGATTGCGCCGGCAATCTCCAGCGGCTTGCGTGGATCAAACAGCAACGCCGCGTTACCAGCCACCTCAGGCAAGCTGGTCACATTGCTGCATAGGACCGGCTTGTCAAAAGCCATCGCCTCAAGCACCGGCATCCCAAAGCCCTCAAATAACGAC
>JBAXAT010000270.1:0-3482 GCA_037142335.1 Verrucomicrobiota bacterium
AATCGCATCATCCCGGCCCAATTTTTCGCCTCTTGCCGCCGGTTGAACAGCTCGATGTAATCGGTGTGCGCTTGTTGATGCTGGGATTTGTTTTGTTGAGCATCGGGATGATTGGCGGCGCAATCTCTAATCGAATTGTTGACGCGTGGCCGTTGCCGAAGGTGGCGTGGGCGTGGACGACGTGGCTGGTGTACGCGGCACTGCTTGCCGCGCGGACAGTTGGTAACTGGCATGGCCGGCGCGCGGCGCTGGCGACAATGGCGGCGTTTGTATTTTTGTTGACGACCTATTGGGGCACAAGCTGGCTGACACGATGAACCTAGTGCTAATCGGCTTGAATCATTGCAGCGCGCCGGTCGCTGTGCGCGAACGCGTGGCCTTTCCGCGAGCTAAACTCGGCGAGGCGACATGCGAATTGCTGGGCGCGGCCAAGCTCGCCGAAGTCGCGATTCTGTCTACCTGCAATCGTGTGGAAATTTACGCGTTGGCCGACGACGCGGATTTGGCCGGCCCGGCTTTGCGCCGGTATTTGCACACTTATCACAAGCTCACCGAATCCATTGACGCGCATCTTTACGAACGCCGCAACCGGGAATGTATCGCCCATTTGATGAATGTCGTCTGTGGTCTTGATTCGATGGTGTTGGGCGAAACGGAGATCCTCGGCCAAGTCAAGGATGCCTACGCCGCTGCCCAACAGGCCGGCGCGACCGGTGCGGCGCTTAACCGGCTATTTCAGAAAGCGTTTGCTGCCGCCAAACACATCCGCTCGACGACCGCCATCACGCGCGGGTCCACCTCTATCGCCAACGTGGCCGTGGAACTGGCGGAAAAGATTTTTCGCGACCTCACCCAAAGCACTGTCATGGTCATCGGCACCGGCGCGATGAGCGAAGCAACCGCGAAAGCCTTGCGCAGCCGCGGTGCCGGCACGCTGCTGGTGTGCGGCCGCGACCGCGACCGGTCGGGCGTGTTAGCCGCCCAGCTTGGTGGGCGCGCGATTCATTACGATGATTGGCCGGTGGAATTTCACAAAGTGGACATCGTCATCAGCGCCACCGCCTCGCCGCATCCGATTGTCACGCGCGAGAAATTGATTCCCTTGATGAAACTGCGTCAGCAACGGCCGTTGTTCTTGATTGATATCGGTGTGCCGCGCGACATTGAAACCGCCTGCGATGAACTGGAGAACGTGTATCTTTACAACATGGATGACCTCCAGAAAATCGCCAAAGAAAACCTAACCGCACGCGAACGCGAGATTAATACTTGCCGGGAACTCATTGCCGAACGGGTCACACATTTGGCGGCGTGGGTGGAGGAACGCTACAAATGAAACCGCTCGTCATTGGCAGTCGCGGTAGTCCGCTGGCCCTCGCGCAAGTCGCGCTGATCAAGTCGCTCCTGCCCGGCGTACCGGTTGCGACGGTCATCATTAAAACCAGCGGTGATAAATTCCTCGACGTCTCGCTCGCCGCCGCCGGCGGCAAAGGTTTGTTTACAAAAGAAATCGAAGACCAATTGCTGGCTGGCACGATCCATCTGGCCGTTCACAGCCTAAAAGATTTACCTACTGACTTACCGGCCGGTTTGACGCTCGCCGCTGTCCCGGCCCGCGAAGACGCTCGCGATGTATTTGTCTCACGCCGGTATGGTTCACTCGACGAACTTCCACCCGGCGCGCGCGTCGCGACCAGCAGCATCCGCCGCAAAGCACAATTGCTGGCGAAGCGTCCCGATTTGCAGATCTCAGAAATTCGCGGCAACGTCGCCACCCGGTTGCAAAAACTGACAGACTTCGATGGGACGCTTCTGGCGGCCGCCGGTTTGAAACGGCTTGGTCTGTGGCAGAACGTCCCCGGTTACCGGTGGCAACTGTTAGACATCGAAACCATGATCCCGGCAGTCGGCCAAGGTATCATCGGCTGCGAGATTCGGGCTGATGATACTGCCACGCGCCAGATTCTAGCCGGGCTGAATGATGTCGACGCGTTCGCCTGCGCCACCGCTGAACGCACATTTCTAAAAACGCTCGGTGGCGGTTGTCAATTTCCCTATGCTGGCCACGCCACGGCTGCCGATGACCGGCTCAAGCTCGTGGCCGGTGTTTTTAGCCCCGATGGCCGGCAAGCCAATCGCATCGAAGTTACCGGTGCAAAAGCGGAAGCGGCAGCGCTCGGCGAGCAGGCCGCACGAACATTGCGCCCCGCGGTTGCTCATTTCTTGCCACGTGACGGGTAACTGGCGTATAGTCGCCCACATGAAGTTTGCGACCTGTGGCGGAATTTTGCGCGCCCGTAGCTCAGTAGGACAGAGCAACGGATTTCTAATCCGTGGGTCGCGTGTTCGAATCACGCCGGGCGCGCCACAATATTGATCGGGTTGATGAAGCTTACTTTAAGTATTTTGCTGCTTGCTGTGCTAACCGGCTGCGCGACAAAATTAACACCACCTGCCAAGCCCCCGGCTGGTACCGGCAAGAAACCAACTGTGCAGTTCACTGTGAGTGGCGCCAAAATCATCCATTTCGATGCCAAACTCAAGTTTGTTGTACTCGATTACCGGTCGCGTGCGATGCCGGCCATCGGCACGCGGCTGGCAGTTTATCGCAATGGCCAGCGCGTCGGCGAAGTGCAAATCACCGATCCGGTCCGCGTGAACCTTGCGACGGCCGACATTTTGACAGGCGAAGTGCGTATCGGCGATGAGGCACGTTAGGGGGAAACCGGTATGAAACAAGTAACTGTCCTCAATCATCCACTAGTCCAGAATTTCCTAGCTGAGATTCGTGATGCACAGGCGAGTCGAGCGATAGTTCGTCATCACCTTCGCGCATTAGCGGTGCTGCTATTTGCCGAAGCGACACGGGACTTGCCGGTGGAAACGGTGCGCGTGACGACGCCACTAGCAGAAGCGGACGGCGCATTCGTAAGTGCTGCGGTTGGGTTGGTGCCGATTTTGCGGGCAGGGTTGGGCATGGTGGATGGGATTTTGGAAATGTTACCGGATGCAAAAGTTTACCACCTTGGAATTTTTCGGGATGAGAAGACATTGGAACCGGTCGAGTATTACAGCAAACTTGCCAAGCATGCGCCGGTGGATATTGCATTCATCCTAGATCCAATGTTGGCGACCGGTGGCAGTGCGAGCGCGGCGGTGACACGCTTGAAAGGCTGGGGTGTCAAACAGATCAAATTCCTTAGTATCTTTGCCGTGCCGGCCGGTGTACACAAGTTAACCGCCGCGCACCCCGATCTGGAGATTTTCGTGTGTGCGATGGATCAAAAATTAAACGACCGTGGTTATATCGTGCCCGGCTTCGGCGATGCCGGTGACCGTCAATTCAGTGGAGATTAAAAGTTATGGCATTCAAAAAATTAGGATTATCAGAAGTCGTGTTGCGCGGTGTGGCCGCGGCCGGTTACACAGAACCGACACCGGTTCAGCTTCGTGCCATCCCGTTGATTCTCGATGGCCGCGAT
>JBAXAT010000271.1:0-3476 GCA_037142335.1 Verrucomicrobiota bacterium
TGGCGTGATGAAAAAAGAAGTGACGGTTCCGTATCGCGATTTCACGGTTGATCAGGGAAAACGGATCAACGTCAGCCAGTGGGGGCCAGAGACGCAGGAACTTTTCCGCAAGGAAGTCGAACAGCTGCGGCAGGCCGGCGTCACGGAGGCGCACACGCTTGTGCAGGCATGGCGGATCGGGGACATCGGATTTGCGAGTGTGCCGGGCGAGTTGTTTGTCGAGTGGGGTTTAAAAATCAAATCCGAGAGTCCATTCCCGTGGACGTTCCCGGTGTATACTGGCGGTGACTGTCTCGGATACTTGGTGACACAACAGGCGTGGGATGCTGGTGGGTATGAATCGTTGCTCACCCGGTACTCGCCGGTCAGTGTTGCCGGCGTGGCGAAGCTGGTGGACACGGCGCAGCAATGCCTCGTTCAGTTGTGGAACAGTAAATGACGCCGTCCGATCAACGCCAATTTCCGCCACTGGCGATTACCTTGCGCAATGGAACGCCGGCCGTGATCCGACCCCTGGCTGAAACGGATGGAGCCGCGCTCGCTCAGTTCTACGCCGGCATTCCAGCGTCAGATGTGCTTTTCTACTGTCCGCATCCGCTGGACCGCGAGCACGCGTTGAAGAACGCCGCGAACGCCGGCAGTCCGACCGAGGTCGTGTTAGTTTTGGAAACAACTGGTGGCGGCATCGGTGGCTACGCATGGTACCGTTGGGAGGCTGGTGCTCAAACTAGTGGGTTTGGCATCTGTATTGCGCACTCGTTGCAGGGTGCCGGCGCCGGCAAACAGCTAATGTCTCGACTGCTAGAGGTTGCACAGACGGTTGGGCCGCCGGTAATGAGTTTAACAGTTCAAAAGAAAAATCCCAAAGGCGTGGAGTTGTATACCAAGATGGGATTTAGCGTTATTCGCGAGCAATTGCGCGCCAGCGACAGCGAACCAGAGTACTACATGGAATGCCGGCGTTTAGATCACGGTTGATTGAAAATGGCGATCAGGCTGTCGGGATGTTTAACGATCTTTTCCGCAATTCCACCGCGCAGGCGTGTTCGCGCTACGTATGGTGGCGCCAAGACTGGATGACGGAAGGTTGCCGGTGACCGTTGCAGTTTTTCAGCAGCAGCTTGCGCGCCGGCGCGAATCCGCTGCCGGGCTTCGGTTGGTGAAAGGTGGACAGCAGCCAGCTTGGCGGCCCGGTATTCCTTTTCAGTAAGATGATCTAACCCATCTCGCAGCAAGCCGCGCTTGACTGCGACGGTAACCACGCCGGGAGTTAGTGCGGTGGCTTCATCGCACAACGCCTGTTCGCCGGCAGCAAAGACGGCCGGCACGCCAAGTTCCATCCCGCACAGCGCCAACTGACCGTATTCGCCGATGGACAAGCCATTGACGGACAGATCAATCCGGTCGAACCAGAATGTATGCGTGATGTGAGAAAAATCGGTGCCGGCTTTGGCGTGTTGGCCAATCCAGGCGATGCCGGTAAAGGTTTTGTCCAGTAACCACGGCCAGTGCGGTTGGGGCGCACCGCGTAGGAGTTGTGCGGCCGGGTGCAGTCGGAGTAGATCAATCCCACCGGCGCCGTGCGCGTCATTCACGAGAAACTCCGTCGCTCCACCGGCCAGAAACCCTTCGATGGCGGCGTTGGTTTCCTCGGTCAAAATTTCGCGGCCGGTGTCGTAAAATTGACCGGTCGGCAACACCCAATCGTCGTGATTGAGGATGCCGGCGCAACCTTCCATGTCGGTCATGATGTAAAGTTTCATGTCGGCACTTTTTGGTCGGTTCAGCTTGCAAAGTCAATGGTCATTAATTCCGCTTGCATCCGGCGAGTGGTTCCGCTAGCTTCACCAACTCCCAGCTATGAAAGAGAAGATTCATCCAAATTACGAAGATGCCGTCATTCATTGTGCGTGCGGTACGATTATCAAAACGCGCTCGACGCACAAGGACATGCGCATCGGCATTTGCTCGAAGTGCCATCCGTTCTTTACCGGCACGGCCAAATATGTGGACACTGCCGGCCGCGTCGAACGCTTCCAGAAGCGCTACGCCAAAAAAGCAAAGTAGATTTCGTTTTCACGAAAAAGCACAGGCACAGCGCCTGTGTTTTTTCTTTTCCCGATGACTGCGGTTCCAAACATCGATAAATTTCGTCACCGCGCTGCCGACCTCGAGGCCGAGTTGTCGAATCCGGCGGTTTATGCTGACCAGCGCCGCGCCGGCGAGCTGGCCCGCGAACTCCTGCGGCTCAAAAAAATGATGACTGACCACGACCGGTGGCACGTTGTCCAAAAACAAATCGCTGAAAGCGAAACGCTCATTGCGGGCGCTGACGACGAGATGGCAGAATTGGCCAAAACCGACCTTGAAGTGCTCCGACGCGAGGCCGATAAGCTCGCCCATGAAATTCAGCTGGGGATTCTGCCGCCCGATCCAAACGACTCGCGCAATACCATCATTGAAATTCGTGCCGGCACCGGTGGCGATGAAGCGGCACTATTCGCTGCCGATTTGTTTCGGATGTATTCAAGGTTCGCTGATGCGCAAGGTTGGAAAATTGAAGTTATGGACACCAGTCCGAGCGAACACGGCGGCTTGAAAGAAGTCGTCTTCTCAATGCTTGGACAGGACGTATTCAAAAAAATGCGGTATGAATCTGGCGTCCATCGCGTTCAACGTGTGCCGTTCACTGAAGCACAAGGGCGGATTCACACCAGCACTGCCAGCGTCGCTGTTCTGCCGGAAGCTGAAGAAGTGGATGTGCAGCTCAAAACGGAAGATTTGGAAATCACCGTCTGCCGCGCCAGTGGTCCCGGCGGGCAAGGTGTTAACACCACCGATAGTGCCGTCCAGATTCGCCACAAACCGACCGGCGTCATTGTGCGTTGTGCTGATGAGCGGTCCCAGTTGAAAAATAAAGCCAAAGCCATGCGCGTCCTGCGTTCCCGGTTGCTAGCCCATAAAGAGGAACAAGAACACGCCAGGATGACCGCGGCCCGGCGTAGCCAAATCGGGACTGCGGATCGCTCCGAAAAAATCCGCACCTACAATTTTCCACAAAACCGCGTTACCGACCATCGGATCAACCTCACGATCCAAAATTTGCCAGCTATCATGGCCGGTGAGCTCGACGAATTGTTTGGTGAATTAATGGCGGATAACCTGCGCCAGCAGCTCGGGCAAGTTATCGGATGAAAGACCGGATTCGAGCGCAGGCGTTTGAGCTTGGCTTTGATCTGGTTGGATTCACTACTGCGGCGCAGCCGTTACATATCGGCGAATTTCGCCAATGGCTTTCTGACGGTTGCCACGGTGAGATGAATTATCTTGCTCGGCGCGCCGATGAACGCGCTGATCCGAGCAGGTTACTGCCGGGCGTGAAGTCCATTGTCGTTGTTGGCGTGAACTACGGCACTACCGGCACGGCGCATCTGGCCCGGTATGCTGCCGGTCACGCTGACTATCACGACTGGATG
>JBAXAT010000272.1:0-3470 GCA_037142335.1 Verrucomicrobiota bacterium
TAACATTGGTTTCGCATGCGATTACACCTACACCATTACCGGCGACGGCCAGATAGTTTTGGAAGTCCACGGCCTCCCGCAAGGCACAGCCTTGCCGCCGACCTTGCCGCGCATTGGCCTGCAACTCGCCTTGCCGACCGCGTTCGACCAAGTGCAATGGTTTGGCCGCGGCCCCGGCGAAGCGTACCGCGATACGAAACAAGCCCAACGCTTCGGCCACTGGCACGCGACCGTGAACGAGCTGTACACGCCCTACGTCTTCCCGCAGGAGAATGGCAACCGCACCGACGTGAGCTGGGTGAAGTTTGCCGACGCGATTGGTCGTGGCATCTGCTTTGCCGGCCTGCCGAACTTCACCGCGCACCGGTACACCACAATGGATTTGGAGAATGCCAAGCACACGACTGATCTGGTGCCGCGCGACTTCATCACCGTCACGCTCGACCACGAGCACAACGGCATCGGCACCGGCAGTTGCGGCCCAGGCCCGTGGGAACAGTATCAACTCAAGCCGGCCGAGTTCCGCTTCACCGTCAGCCTGCGCCCCGCGCAAAAGTAAACAGGGCAGGGGAATCAGACGAGCAGATGCTTTGACAGGCAGATGTTCGATAAGCTTGGGATGACATATTTTTATATTCTGTCATGGTCGGACTGCTGCGGCGAACACGCACGCGGGTGGATGGTGTTGGAATGCCACGAACCGGCCAAAGCGGAAGATCAGATTCGTCCCCCATCCAATCCGAACACCCTTGGAACGACTTGGATGGTTGAATCTTCTGATTAGAAGATGGCGTTTTCTACCCAGAAGATTGAAGGAACTGACTAGATGATTGAATCTTCCAATCAGATAATAGAATGATCTAACCAGAAGATTGAATAAACTGATTAGATAATTGCCTGATCTAATCAGATAATTGAAGGAACTAACCAGATGATTGAATCTTCTAACCATAAGATTGCGTAATCTAATCGGAAGATTGCTTGAACTGGTCGGATAAAAGGCTTTACCAGCCAGATTTTTGCCTAAAATGACCACAAAACACCCTAAAATGGTCTGTTGGGACTCAAAATCGGCTAAAGCATCAGTTTTGGTTGCGGTTTGCACTTCGCCGCGCCCCCACGTCAACCCGAATCAGCCCAGCCCGTTACGGTGTCGGTCAGCGAAAGGGCGGCCCATCCACTGGAACGATTGGTTCGGTGTTCTTTACTGAATCTTCGACAAATATTTTACCGGTGGTAATGTCCAATGAAATGGTGTCAGTGCCAGCCCCTGTTTCAGATGGTTTCTTAATTGAAAACACATAGTGGTTCGTTCGTGGGATCTGCATTATTCCATGAACCGTAAACTGTCTTGACTGTCCATCGATGCGGGGCTGGGCTTTGTCATTCAAGCCCAGTTTATCCAAGGCCGCTCCGGAATATGTGCAAAGCTCTTTTCCGCCCATGTAAAATGCCAAGCGAGACACTTTACCCCGCTTCTTGAAGTCACTACTGCTGGTGATTCGTTCTGGTTCCAAATGGACAAGGCACCACTTCCCAGTAATTGGACTCCAACCCAAGTAGAGTTCGCCACGCATGTAGACAGGGTACTCATCCAACAGCTTGTCGACATCACTCGTGACTTGGAATACTTGGGTTTTTCCAGCAGTTCCATATTCATCACTGGGAATGCTGCGGACATAATAGTGGCCATTAAAGGCTGACTGGACGGTTGGCTTGTTTTCTCCTTTGCCAGCCATTTTGAAGCCGGTTGTCAGCATAATCGAAACAACTGAGATGAGTAGGAAGCGAGCCTTGTTCATAAATATGATTGGCAGCCCCGCACCGCCACGCCGCTCGACTTCACCGCTTACCGGGACTGGTTTATATTATTAAGTCGCTCCACGGCATTTTGCGGCTTACAGTCTACCGCGAGCACCTTCTCACCTTGAATGACTTTAACGACGTAACCCTCAATCTGATCACCATAGCTTGAATTGTAGCCGTAACTGGTATTGTACTTTGTGACATTCAGGTTAACTGGATCGGTATCAAACGTCAGGTCTTGTCCTCTACCTAAGTTGATATTCTGCGTGCCATTTACCACGCGCATTGATTGGTTTACATTATTTACATATCTGGCGGACGACACGAGGATGTACCATTTTACAATCGCATTGGATAAACTTCCCGATGAATGATTAGAAATCGTAATTGTGTAGGAGACGCCTTCAGTTCCTTGTTTCTTCGTGTAATAGCCGCCGTGAGTGGCTTTCAGGTTTTTCGTTGTACTCTTTTGGACTTCGATCTGAATCGTTTGGGCGTGCGTTGGAACGGCTAGGAAAGTGCCTAGTAATAGAGTGACAAGTAATGAAATATTCTTCATAGCAGACCGATCTTTTTAATCGACATCCTAGCTACGCAAAGCGTACCGACAGGCATCTGTTAAAACAAGCTCATTGTGAATCGTACGGTACACAGCAACCACGCGGCAAAGACCGTGTCAATCTCGCCGCCCGGAGCCGGCTCGGCGTCAAGCTTGTCATTGAGGGTGTTAAGTTGGGTGCGGAGTTCGGCGGCGGAGATCAGCGAGGCATTGGCGGGTTTGGTAGGGTCGAATGGTATGTGATTCTCCGGTTAATGGCGGTTAGTTTGCAGTTCGCGGTTTAAGGTTGGCGGCGCGGGACGGTAAAAGACGGTTGGAGTCGCCATCTTGTTTTCATGGCTGACTTGGTCTACTCTTTTGTGGTCATGAATCTGCAACTCCACCGTGATCAAATCAAGAGCATCACGCGGGCGGATCACGAAATCCTGTCTCACGGCGTTGCAAGCTTTCGCAAGCTTTTCAAAGGGGAGCGTTCGTTGCGGGCTGACCACGAGTTTGCGAACATTTACCGGCTGCTCAATGAGCGAATCGCGCAACATCTTACCTATGAAGATAAGGATGTGTTCCCGGTCTTGTTGGCGAGCCGCCTAAACGCGGAGACGGACGGGCTGATCGCCAATCTAAAACAGGAACATGCCGCGTTGCGGGATGAATTGCACAACGTCAATACGCTGCTCGGCCAGCGCGGCCTGAACCAGCTGACCAGTAAAATCTCACTGGCGCTTCTGAACTTCTTCAACCACCTGCAAGACCACGTTGACAAAGAAGACCGGCTGCTGGCCGGGCTCCGGTAAGCGTGCCAATCGCTATCTGGTTTAGTGCCGCGCCAACGCTGCGCCATGCTCAGGTTGACAAGTGGGGGATGGCCGGCAGGGTTGACAAAAGGCGGTTTGCGCCGGTACACTCAGCGCAGGTGAAATCATGTTGGATATCTTACAACAACTACTTGTGGTTCAGGATCGCGACCGGCGCCTCGCGCAATTAAAGACCGAAGCCGAGCGCATTCCAGTGGAGATTGCCGCCGCGCAAAAGCGTTTGGCCGACGATTTGGCAAAGCTCGAAACTGCCAAGCTTGAACTCAAACGCATCGAGTCCCAACGGAAAC
>JBAXAT010000273.1:0-3435 GCA_037142335.1 Verrucomicrobiota bacterium
AGACCGGCATGAACTTCGGATATGTCCCGCGAAACATCGGATCCATCAGGTAGGCATTCAGTTGTTCGTATGCGGTTGTGCATGCGTCAATATGCGCCTTATCTTCAATCACCGGAACCGGAGTAATTGGATCGTGGGCGATCCCGATCTTCTGCCCCGACCGCGCCGCGCGCATCGCCAGAATGCCTAATCCTTGCGCGACGAGCACGTGATGGTAAATCTGAGCGAGCGCTTTCGGCTTCACCATCAAACCTGGCGAATAGATACCGAGCTCGTAACCTTTGCCAATCCCAGTCGGAATCTCGTTGAAGGTCATCCAGTTTTTCACCCGGTCACCGAATCGCTGCACCATCAACTCCGCGTATTCCGCAAACGCTTCTGCCGTCGCGCGCGACTCCCAGCCACCGGTATCCTGCAATGCCTGCGGCAAATCCCAGTGATAGAGCGTGACGTACGGCTTAATCTTGTTCTTCAGCAACGCATCAATCAGCCGGGAATAGTAAGTCATCCCCTTCTCGTTGATTCGGCCACGGCCTTCCGGCAACACGCGGGGCCAGCTAATCGAGAACCGGTAGGTCTGGGCGCCCAAGTTTTTTAGCAACTGCACGTCTTCCGCCCAGCGCTGATAACTCCAGCAGGCATTGTCACCCGATGCACCATTTTTAATGACACCCGGCTTCTTGCAAAACGTATCCCAGATCGATGGCCCACGACCATCGGCGGTCGCGCCGCCTTCGACTTGGTACGCAGCGGATGCCGCGCCCCACAAAAAGTTTTTCGGCATTTTGTAAAACATGGGTTGTCTCCTTATTTCGTTGTATGCAGTTTCTTTAACAGGCTACCAGCGGCTTTCTCAATCATTTCCAGCGCTTCCGGCGCAAGCCGAGAACCATGGCTCGTCCGTGTTTCGTAACCGCCACCAGACAATGCTTCGCGGGAAGGGACATAGCCGCAATAACCATTCGCCATGTGCGCAACCTGCAAAAACGCAAATGGCGACGCGCCCTTAATCCGCAGTTGCGCCTCGACAAACGGTTCCCCCATCAACGACAAAATCGCCACGTCACCGAATCGCACGGCCTGAATCTCATACGGGAAATTGGGGTGTGTTTTTCGTTCATCGGCAATATCGAGAACGCCCACGGCATAGACCCAGTCCCATTCGACCAGCACCACACTCGGATCAAATTTCACAACATGACTGACGCTGGTTTTGCGGACGGACGTCGATCCTCGGGTTTTCGTCCAAGCGGGACCGTCCGTTTGTTGCAGTTTCGCTTTCGCTTCGGCCACCAACTTAGCCGGTATCTTGCGACGCGGAATCGGCAGCATGCGGCGGCTCCACCCAAATGCCGTGACCGGCACCGGCTGCATGTTTTGCAATGCCCGGTGCGTGGACTGCGTGAGCAACCGGCCCATCTCGGTATATGTTCCGCCAATCGCCTCTTGGTCGGGATTGAGGTAGTTAAAATGGATGATATTGCCACAACAGCCGTTGATCACGAGCGCGGTGCAGGATTTTCCAAAGTGCGCTTCCATCTCATTGCACCACGCGCCAGGCCAGCCGGGATGAACTTCGTTCTCCCAGAAACCATGACAGGGATGCGAGGTGTGATGTAACAAGGTGGACACAACCTGGCCGGTCTTGTCTGTGAACGTAACCACTCCGACTTCCGGATCCGCCGGGCCTTCAACCTGCACAATGTCCGGATCACACAATGACGGTTGGCACACATGGCTGCCATCGCGCATGATGTACCGGCGATTGAACGCGACCCGATTGTCGATGGCCCGGCCGGCGGCAACCGTCACCGGTGTCAAATTGCCAATCGCTTTCCCGATGGCGTCGAGCATCCCGGCAAGCGCCGGCTCGTTATAACGCACATCGCCACCGCGCAACCAATCGTGTTCCGCTGGAATGAGTGGCCACTCGTCCCGGCACATGTGGTTGCCAATGCTGGGCGCAGCGTGGTTCTGTGTCGCATGCACCATGATCGCTTTCGGCTCCAACCCAAATTGTTTCTGTGCCCGCCGCCGCACTTCATCCGCCCACGGCGTGTCAATCGCCAAGACATCCACGGTGACAATGCAATACCGGCGGCCGGCTTGCTCAAGCACGAGCGCGCGAGCGTAAATTGGTTCCTTGATACCGGTGCAGGGGCGCTTGCGACCGATGTCACCGGCAATTTGAATTCCCAATTCCGGTGAAATGTCAGACTTCCCTGCACCGGCGAGTAATGATTTATTTTTCATTGTTATTTATTTTCCAGAGGGAGTTTGACTGACATCACCTTCGAGCCACAGGAGAAATAATACCGGCCATCAATAATAATTGCGCCGCGATGAAACAGCGAGCCGCCAAACGGTTTCGCATCTTCGCCCAGACACCGGTACAACTCTTCGACTTTACCGGTCTCCGGTTGCCAACGAAACAATACCATCCAAGTGATGCCGTAAATATTGCCGTCCGGCCCCAAGCAAATGGATTGTTCGCGCACCCCAGAAATCTCCGGCGCTACGCCGTAATCCATCGCGCGTTTCTGCGGGTCAAAACAGAATAATGAAAACGGCTTATTGCCAGTGGTTCCGTAGATTTTTCCGGCATGGAATAACAGATTGGTATAGCTGGTTGCGTCCGGTATCGCCACTTGCTTCCACAACAATTTCTGCCGGCGCGCATCCCACGCAATGAGATGCGCTTCCTTCGTCACCGGGTCCATCCCGGAACCACGGCCGATGGTTGTCCCACCGTAGATGACATCGCCGGTTGAATCCGCAGCCAGCGCCCAAAGGCTTTGATCGCGAATCACTACCGGGTTGTTGACGTATTTCTTGCGAACGGTGTCGTAGCAACCCAGCCCACCGTGCCGGGCACCATATTCTGGACTGCCGGCAATCCAGATGCGCTTCTGACTGTCGATGCACATGGCGCGCGGCCGGCCATGCCCTTTGCCAAGATTGGTAATCAGCCGTGGATTCGTTTTCCACTTGTATGCACCAGGCTTGTCTTTGTGCCACGGCTTGGCTGGGTCGTAACACATCAGATTACCTAAGCTGTAACAACCGTAGTACAACTTGCCGTCGCAGTGGCCAAACGAATACGCTTCGCCGTTGTCAGGCGCGCCGCGTCCGAGGTTTTCGAGCTTGTCGGTCTTGGGCGTGTACCGGAACAAATAGAGTGGCATAATCGTGCTGCCGTACACCGTTTGATTCGGCCCGGCTGCAAGATGGAAGATACCGGAACCGTCACCGCGATATTTCAACTCTAAATACTTGGTCTGCTTGCCTTCGCCAATGCAGACAATTTCCGGATCAATGACCCGGATCGGCCGGCCATCCGGCAATCTTGTCGGCATCGGGTTCAATTCCCGCATCTTTTTCTCAGGGAACGCGGCACCATGCGCGAGCCGGAAGAAATTGCCAGCCACGGAACGC
>JBAXAT010000274.1:0-3431 GCA_037142335.1 Verrucomicrobiota bacterium
ATCCTCTTCGAGGTCCTGAATCAACTCCTCAATCTTCGCCGTCGCCGTCGGGTCGAGCGCGCTACACGGCTCGTCCATTAATACAATTTCCGGCTCGACCGCAATGGCCCGCGCAATGCACACCCGTTGCTGCTGGCCACCCGATAACATCAGCGCCGACTCGTGCAAGCGGTTCTGCACCTCGTCCCACAAGGCTGCCTTCTTCAAGCTCTTAACCACCCGGCCTTCCACTTCCGCCTTGTCAGTCACGCCCTGAATCCGCAAGCCATAGGCGACATTGTCAAAAATAGATTTCGGAAACGGATTCGACTTCTGGAACACCATCCCGACCCGTTTCCGTAGCTCGATCACGTCCACATCCGGCGCGTAAACATCGTGGCCATTGAGCGCGATGCGGCCGGTCACGCGCGTGCCGGTAATCAAATCATTCATCCGGTTCAGACAGCGCAACAACGTGCTCTTGCCGCAGCCGCTCGGCCCGATGAACGCCGTGGTCTGGTGCGGCGCAATCGCGACATTCACATCGAATAGCGCCTGCTTCGCACCGTACCAAAAATTCACGTCCGAAATTTGAATGACTGAGTTATCCATGTTGTAACCGGGACCGGATTTTGGCGCGCACCAGCACGCCGGTAAGATTCAGCAAAAACGTCACCACCAGTAGCACCAGCACCGAACCATACAAAATCGGCTTCGTCCGCTCGATGTCCGGCGACTGCGTCGACAGCACAAACACATGGTAGCCCAAGTGCATAAATTGCTCGGTCCAACTGCCCGGTAAGTGCGCCAGATAATAAGCTGCGCCGGTAAACATAATCGGCGCCACCTCCCCTGCTCCGCGGCCGACTGCCAAAATTGCGCCCGTCAACACACCCGGCAAAGCTTCTGGTAACACAATCTTCCAAATCGTCTTCAACTTCGTTGCGCCCAGCGCCAGACTCGCCTCGCGCAACCCGTTCGGCACCGCGCGCAACGCCTCTTCCGTCGCCACGATCACCACCGGCAACGTCATCACCGCCATTGTCGCCGCCGCCCAGACCAAAGCCGGCTTCCGGTAATGTAATGCGCCGTTGTAAAACATCTGATCCAATCCACCGCCGACAAATTGCACAAAAAATCCCAGCCCGAACAATCCAAATACGATGGACGGTACGCCGGCCAAATTATTGATCGCGCCGCGAATGATGCGCGTTATTGGAGAAAGCGACCGGGCATATTCTGTCAGGTACACCGCCGTAATCACTCCGACCGGCACCACGCCTAGCGTCATCAACACCACCAGCGCCAGCGTTCCAAAAATCATCGGAAACACCCCGGCAGTGGCCGCGTCGAACATTCCGTCCTTTGTCCCGCCGGTAATAAAACGCCAAGAAATCTGCCCGGCACCGTGCCAAATTATATCGCCAAGAATGGCCACGACGGCCAACACGATCAACGCCGTCGCCGCCAGCGTCACAGCATAAAACGCCACCGATTGCCAGTCGCGTCGTCGTTGTTTCAATGTCATACCGTGCGACAGAATGCCGGACGATTGTGACAATCGTGTGACGCCTGTGTTACGTCGAGGTAAAGCTATTCAGCTTAATTTGCGAGCCAGAATCTCGCTGACCAACTGGGGATTGGCCTTGCCCTTGCTCAACTTCATAACCTGACCGACGAGCGCGTTCAACGCCGCTTTGTTGCCGGTTTTGAAATCGCCGGCCGACTTCGGGTTACCGGCAATGGCTTGCTCGCAGAAAGCCTCCAGCGCGCCGGTATCGCTCACTTGCACTAAACCCTTTTCTTTGATGATCGTCGCCGGATTCTTACCGGTGGCGAGCATCTCGGCGAAAACATCTTTGCCTTGCTTGCCGCTAATTTGACCGGCTTCAATCGCCGCCACCAATTCACCGATGTGCTGTGGTTGCACCGGCGACAACTCAATATCCGCCACCGTCATCATCCAGTTGGCGACTGCCTTCGGATTCTTGGAACCGGCTGCCGCCTGCTCGTAAAACTTTGCCAGCGCCGCATTCGCCACCAGTACGCCGGCGTCGTACTCCGGCAACCCGTATTGCCGAACCAACCGCTGACGCTTCGCTTCCGGCAGCTCCGGCAACAGCTTTTGGATTTCCGCCAGCATTCCATCGTTGACCGTCACCGGCATCAAATCCGGTTCCGGGAAATACCGGTAATCGTGCGCATATTCCTTCGTCCGCATCACGAACGTCTTACCGGCTTCGTCGTCCCACCGGCGCGTTTCTTGGAAAATTTTCTCGCTGCGACCAAGCGCCGCAATCTGCCTGGGAATCTCGTATTCCAGCGCACGTTTTACGCCGGAAATCGAATTCATATTCTTAATCTCGACCTTCTCGCCAAATTTCTCTTGGCCGACCGGCCGCACCGACACGTTGCAGTCACAGCGCAACTGGCCTTTTTCCATGTCGCAATCGCTCACGCCGCCGGTGATCAGGATTTCTTTCAACGCCGTTAGGTACGCAAACGCGTCTTCCGGCGAGCGCATCTCAGGCTCGCTGACAATTTCCATCAGCGGCGTGCCGGCCCGGTTGAAATCCACGCCGGAGGTCGTATCGAAATGAAAACTCTTGGCCACGTCTTCTTCTAGATGGATTCGCGTCACACCGAGTTTCTTACCGGGAACCTGCACCGCGCCACCGACGCACAGCGGCAAATCGTATTGCGAAACTTGGTAATTCTTCGGCATATCCGGATAGAAATAATTCTTCCGGTCCCACTTCGAGAACCGCGTGATTGTGCAACCAATCATCAAGCCCGACAAAATCGTCTTCCGCACCGCTTCCGCATTCATCACCGGCAACACGCCGGGATAACCGAGGCAAACCGGGCAAACCCGCGTGTTCGGTTCCGCACCAAATTCCGTCGCACAACCGCAGAACAGTTTGCTCTGCGTCTTAAGTTGGACGTGTACTTCCAAGCCGATAACCGCTTCGTAGTTCACAGCGCCGGCCTTTCCTTGTGCCACGGCGTCGCCTGTTCGTAGGCGTGCGCGACGCGCAGGAGCGTCGATTCATCGAATGCCTTGCCGATGAGTTGCAAGCCGATCGGCAGCTTCGGTTGCGCCGTGAAACCGCACGGCACGCTCAAGCCGCAGTTACCGGCAAGATTGACACTAATGGTGAAAATGTCGCACAGGTACATTTGCAACGGATCATCTGCACGCTCGCCAATCTTGAATGCCGGCGTCGGCGTGGTCGGCGCGACGATGACATCGCATTTCTGGAATGCCTGCTCGAAATCTCGGCGGATCAACGTCCGCACCTTTTGCGCCTTCAAATAATACGCGTCGTAGTAACCGGCGCTCAGCGCGTACGTGCCGAGGATGATGCGTCGTTTCACTTCAGGGCCGAACCCGGCACCGCGCGTTTTGCTGTAGGTTTCCAGCACATCCGCGCCACGCACCCGCGCCCCAT
>JBAXAT010000275.1:0-3429 GCA_037142335.1 Verrucomicrobiota bacterium
CTCCACGCGGATCTCGCGAGTGCCGGCCGGTAGCTCAGCGTGACAGATCAGATCGTAGTCGGCTTCGAAACCACCCGCCTTATTGGGTGTGGAGTTTTTCCATTCGCCCGCGCCGGCACCTGGGGTAAACATTTTCTGGAGAACGATTTTACCATCCGCCTGCACAATTAATTCCGCTTGCACCGACACATGGGCCACTTGAATCCCCAACTGACCGGCCTGACGGCAATTTACTTTCAGCACAAGCGGGCTTTGCAGATTGGGTTTGGCAGCGCCGTAAAGGTGATTATTCATGCCCAGCGGAATCGGCCAAACCGGTTTGAGATATTGATCGGAACCTAGAATCCACGGGGCCCTGTAATGACTGACCAACATCGGCTCGTAGCCGCGCGTACTTTGCGCGATGCTGAGCGGCACAAGTTCCGGCACAGGTTTAGTGCCGTATTGATTGCCATCAGCGATAATCAATCGAGATGGATCTTCGGCTCGAATTGCTATGACTGCCTTATTTATCACTGCTGCGTAGTCGGTATTTGATACACTGCTCGGCTCGTTGACGAGATCGAAGCTGAGTTGCCGGCTCGGAACACCCTTGTACCGATTCGCAAAAATGCCCCAGTGCCTAGCAAATTGCTCCTGCATTGTGTGGTCGGTCCAAAGGCTGCTTGGTTCGGCTGGTTTCGCTACGGTGTAGCCGGGGGCGCGGTGGAAATTGAGATTGAC
Organism: Verrucomicrobiota bacterium; assembly: GCA_037142335.1. Taxonomy (GTDB): domain Bacteria; phylum Verrucomicrobiota; class Verrucomicrobiia; order Palsa-1439; family Palsa-1439; genus CAINDI01. The sequence goes on from JBAXAT010000275.1 coordinate 724, forward strand.
GTGAACGCTGTATTGCCGTCCGAACTCGATGGCTTGGTCAATCTCGCGGAGCGTCGATTCGTTAAACTCCGCCGCCGGCGTTTCCGCCCAACAACGGTAGTCCATCGGCAGACGTACGAAATTAAATCCCCAACCGGCAAGCCACTCGAAATCCTGCTCGACAAATGGGCGCTGCTTGCCGGCAATGAACTTCTCCAACAGGTTGAACCCGCGCCAGCGCGGCAACTTTTGAGGAGTTGGCTCCGGTAAGATGTGCGGTTCAGCCAAGGTGCGCGCCGGCCAAATTAACGGCGCAGTTAGAGCCGCTGCCGAAAGTTTAATAAACTGTCGACGCGTGAACGACATATTAATCCCAGCCGCCAACCGCTTGCGGCGCAAAGTGCATTAGTCTTGAGGAATCTGGAGCACTTGACCGGCGTAGATCTTGTTCGGGTGTTTAATCTTCGCCTTATTGGCCCGGTAAATTTTTACCCACTTGAGCGGGTTGTGATAAACTTTGCCGGCAATCTTCCAGAGTGAATCGCCTTTCTTGACGATGTATTCGGTTGGTTTGTCAGACGTTTCAATTTTTGGTGGTGCGCTTTCAACAATTGCCGGTGGCAAATCTTTGATTGCAGCGGCCGGTGGCATTGCTTGAATCGCTTCAAGAGCCGGCACTTCGTTGGTCGCCGGATGCCCGACGAGGTAACCACGGTTGCCCCAGTTGCCGCGGTCTACCCAATAATGCTGGCGCCAGTAAGGATATTTTTCTTTGACGTAGTCGGCCCAATCGGGTTCGAGCGCCGGTTGCTCGACGATGTCCAAGCCTTTGATGAATTGGCTTTGTGGTGTGGTTCCAGTGACCGGTCTGAGATTTTTGGGTTCAGTAGCACAGCCAGTTATCAGTGCAGCACTGATACCGGCGAGAATCCATAGCTTTGCAGTCATCATCATTTTGAAGCGTTCTCCTTGCATGAACGTGACTGGCATATACCACCAAAAAATGCGGGGCGTCAACGCTATTTCACACCTGTTAATCTGGCAGCAAGCGCCGGGAACTCGGTAGTGGTGCGGCATAACCTTGCGACAAAAATAGGCGAACCTCGTGCTCAAATAAAATTCGGTGACTCAACAGCGGTTCCACCGGTAAACCGCCGTCTCGAACCGCTCGCAGATAACTCGTCGGCTCTGCCGGCGCATCAACCTTGAATTTCAAAGCACGCGCAATCAAGACACAAAAGGTATCAAGCGTAACGCAGGCCTCCGCGTGCCAGCCAGCCAACGGTTCGATTGCTTCCTTGGTCAACGCCTGAATTGGCGTGTTTGTTACGATTTCCAAACCCATGGCTTGTGCGAGCAATGCGGCGAGTTTGAGTTGCTTCAAGCAGGTCGTTTCATCGCCAATTGGAATGACCGGTGTCACCTCAACCGGTTTGCTTGGCGATGACGATGCTGATTGGGTATTGGCCAGCGTCGCTTTGTGTTTTTTGGATTGGCCGTCACCTTGGCAGTCTGTTGCCTCCAAGGCCGCCTTTTCGGCGCGCGCATAAGCCTTTTGGATCATCACCTGGTCACCTTCCGCTGCGGCCATGTTACCGGCGGCCAAGTGCTCGACGTGTGAGTCGGCCAACCCGCGCGCAACCGTAGCGAGGCTGTCGATTTTAATCAGTGAATCCGTTATACAATCAGCCCTGACGCTGCCATTGGAAACAGTTTGTGCCAGCGCTTGCACCGTCGCGCTAAGTTGCTCAAACCGGGCCGGACTGTTACTGATGACCGATGCCGGCGCAGCGATGAAATTGGTCGATGCAGTTTTGGTGCTTGGAGCCTGATTTTCGCTCGGGCAATTCTCTGCCTCCGCCGCAGTTTTTTCGGCACGCGTGATGGCAGTTTGAATCATTAATTGGTCGCCTTCAGCCGCAGTATTGTTGCCGGCGGCCAAATGCTCGGCGCGCACATCGACCATCCCGCGCACAACAATGACGAGGCTGTCAATTTTGATGAGGCGATCAGTCAGACAATTAGCCCGGACGCTGCCACGGGCGGCGGCTTTCTCCAGCGCGTGTACTGATTCACTGATCTGCTCTAGGCGAACAAGGCTATTACTGGCAGAAAAATCATCCGCGTGCGCCGGTAGCACTACCGCCAATAAAAACACGAGATTGAAAAACTTGCGCACCCCCACATTTTAGTCTGCGTTAGGAAAAGTGCAAGTCTTGCCGGGCTTTTTCATTGAATGACGCGGCAGCAGATTCTATATTGACGGTACTTCAGGATGAAATTCGCGCTTATGTGGTTTTTGTTTATGGCAGTCACGGCGTGGTCAGCCAATGCCACTGAGCCGATGCCGTTTTGCGTTGGTGAAAAATTGACGTACGACATTCTCTGGGGACCGCTTGTAGCTGGGCATGCGACGTTGATGGTAGCCGGCATCGAGAAGGTTGACGGTCAGGATTGCTACCACATTATCGGACAAGCGCAGACGAGCGGCGTTGTGGATTTGCTTTACCACGTCGAAAGCAAAATTGAGACATGGCTGGACACGACCGGTTTTTTCACGCGCCGATTTCTTCAAGCCCGCCGCGAAGGTAAACACCGCACCGCCGAAGATTCCCGGTACGACTATGTCTCCGGCCAAGTCGTCACTACCAATCTAATCAGTGGCCGGGTGCAAACGTCGGCCTTGACCGGCCCCGAACAGGACGTGCTCTCGGTGTTTTATTTTCT
>JBAXAT010000276.1:0-3427 GCA_037142335.1 Verrucomicrobiota bacterium
CAAGTGTTCCGCCTTGTTCGAGCACGTCTTCGAAAGCTACCAAGGCGAAGGCGCCAGCATCTATTCCAGCGCCGCGTGAACCGGCCCTTTCGTGTCGTTCGTGTTTTTCGTGGTAAAAATCCGAGCCTCATTCCCCGCTGCCGCTGGGAGACCTTTCCGCTTCCCGGTCGCGGCTGGAACACGACGTGCAGAGTTTGCCGCGGAAATACAGCGTGCGGCGTGTCGTCAAATTGCCGAGGACGGCGTTTCGTCCGACTCAGCTCCCGCTCGACTTCGCTCAGGGTGACACCCTTCTTGGTTGTCATGCCGAGCATGTCGAGGCATCTGCTGCTTGTCGAGGAATCGCGCCCGGCCTACATTCCGCCGGCAGGACTTGGGGCGGTGGGCTTGGGTTGGCTTAGGGCTTGTTGGATGGTGTCGGCAACTTGTTTGCCGATTTGGGCGCTGCCTTCTTTGCTGAAATGACAGCCATCGGGGTGCTGCCAGGCTTTCACTTGCGGCAGGACAAACGCGTACAAATCATCAATGGCAATGTTGTGGGCTTGCATGATCGCGGCGGCGTTGACGTTGTTCGTGAGGATGTCGTTAAAGCGCGGGCCTTTCCGGCTGGTCACCGGCGTGGTGCTCGCCCAGATCAGCTTGGCGCCGGTGCCTTCGAGGATGTTCACCAGCTTGGTCAGGTTGTCGCGATATTCAGCCGGGGTGTACCGCAGATGGGTGCCGGGCATCGGCTGGGGGCCGGTCTCTTGGCTGACCATTAGGCCGTTGGTGTTGTACAGCAGATGCGTGTCCCAGATGCCAAAGTTGAAGTGGATCACGGCCCATTGCTGCGTGCCCAGCCAGCGCTGGATATTTTTCAGGCCGTTGCCGGTGTATTGACAGTTGCCACCGGGACGGGAGACATCCGCAACTCCTTGCAAGAGCTGCTGCACCACCGGGGTGTACCCAATGGAAATGGAATCGCCGATGATCAGCACCTTGGGCAGGTTCGTCGTGACCGGCGGCGCATCGGCCGCGCGGGCGGACCAAGCCAACATCGTTGCCAGCAGCAATCCCAAAACAATTCGTGTCTTCATATTCATCTAGTTCCGTTACTTGGTTCCCACAGGGTTGTCCACTGCCATAGCATCCTGCCGTGTCGATGACCAGACCCAATCACCTTTGTCGGGGTCGGGGCGCGGCGGATTACCGCTTTTGGCCATCACAAGCTGGCCGCCATCGTCGGTCTCATTCCAGCCAACAGAGTAAAGCACGAACTGGTCGGGAGCGGTGCGGCGGTAACGGAGCGGTTGGCCGTCAATGACATCGTGCGGTACTTTTGCAATGAAGGCCGGTACGAGCGCGTCTAGTTTCTCCGGTAACTCCCCCTTCGCGATCCGGTAACGTTCCAACACACAAGCAACAGCAGCTTGGTCGAGCGCGGTCTGAGATTGCGCCGCTTTCTTGGCAACAGGGGTCATACCGGGCACGAGCATTTTGCACATGACATTGCCCGGCGTCGTCCGCATGGCGCGGATTGAGTCATCCACCTTCTGCAGCGAACGCGGACTGACTTGCCGCTGTTCCCAACCTATCGCAGGCAGAAAAATACCGGTGTAGAAGCGTTCCACGTTCAGCAGGTTTTGGTAGAACCAGCCGGTGGGCACAGCTTGCGCGAGCAGCTTTCTCATCGGCGCATTTAACTCAGAGGCGATGAATGCTTCAGGATGATTAATCAAACTGCGGATGCCATGGTACGCAAGCACCCGCTCCCCGCGCAAAGCCTTGGCGCAGGCGTTGAACTGGTCAACCCGCTCGAACTCGGCTTGCAAGGTTGCCAGTTGGGCATCGCTCCAACGGTGCGCAGCCAAGCCTTCCCAGAGTGGTTGAATTGCGATATCCAAGACGGCGATCCGCACTAAAAATGATATTATAACTGGCTCATATTCCAATGTGTCGGCTAGGCGCAAGCAAGTTTGTATATCGGCCAACGCAACATCACTCTGACCGTTGGCCAACTCGACCTGGGCACGCAGACGATAGGCCCGGGCCAAGCTACGCTGATACGCGAGATGAGGTAGTCGTGCATTGAAATTGTCTTCGTAGTTGATTGGAAACCGGCACTTGGAACGATGACTGGCCTCGGCAATCTCGTTTAAGATGGAATCGTACTGGGACAGCGCGACCAGCAGATTGTCATTGGAAAAACACTTCTGCCATGCGGCGAGGCTTTCGACGCGCCCTACCCGCCAGTTACCCGTAAAACCGTCAGCACAATCGGGGAGTTTAACGGCGTCAAGGCGCGGATGTTCGGGCGGCTTGGGGAACAACTCCGCAAACAACGGTGTCGCGGCGAAGTTTTCCGCATCAGGCACCGGCGGCAGGACAATGGCCGACCACTCGAAGCTGTCGCCCTTGGCCTCGCGTTCGTGCCGGTATTTCTCCCACGCATGTTTCCCTCGCCAGTTCTCCTCACCGACAAACGCCACCACCAATACAATCAGCGCGATGATAATCCGAATTGACCAGCGGAGGAATTTTTTCATGGTAACTTAGATTCGCGGTTCACCCTGTGCGGCGTGCCAGAAGCGGGCGATCTCAATGATCTGCTCAGCAACGCGAACCCGATACACAATCCGGTATGAACCATGGAAGACTTCGCGGATTGTTTTGTCACCAAGTTCCGGGACAATGCGTCCTGATTCCGGGAATGTGCCGATTGCCTCGGCCTTCTGTACCAATGCGCTACCGAAACGCAATCCCGCCTGTGGATCGTTGGCGCTGATGTAGCGGACAATCGCTTCAAGGTCGCGAATGGCCCGCGGGGCAAGGATTACTTGGCAACCCATGTCGGCAACTGCTTCTTGACGTCCGCCAATGGCACGCCTTCCCCGCGATCCAGTTCCGCGAGGGCTTCACGCACACCGGCCACAAACTCAATCTCGCGGGCAATGTCGTGCAGCGAGGTGTCATTGGGTAGCCGATTCACCAAATCCAAAACAATTTCTTTGTTGCTCATCGCTTTTTAAATTGTCACGTCTTCGACCAGAAGGCAAGCCGCTCCTGCACGATCTTACCGGCGCTCGCTGAGCACGCTGGCTTCGTACTGCATTACGTCATTCATCCATTGTCGGTCGCGCGGCATGTTGGCAATGTCGCAGGCTTCGTCCCAAACGGCGCCGAACGGCAGGGTCTTGGCGTCTTCCATCAAGGCGAGGCAGCCCGCGCGGTTGCCGGCGGCTTCGAGTTTCTGCAACTCGGCGGTCGGGTCGAGCAAGGCGTAGAGAATCGCTTTGCGTGTGGCGCGGAGGCCGATGGCGTACGCGGCCAGACGGTTGATGCTGGCATCGAAGTAGTCGGTCGCCACGGTCACCCGGTCCCAGGCGTTGCCGCGTTGGATTTCAAGGAAGACTTGGCGGAGGGCATCGTTGAAGATGACGACGTGATC
>JBAXAT010000277.1:0-3425 GCA_037142335.1 Verrucomicrobiota bacterium
CGTCTGGATAACCGACAGCCTTAAACACATTTGGATCCACCATGCCGCAGCCGGCAACCTCCATCCATTCCTTGCCGCGCGCGCGGAAGTGCGGCGTGCTCAGGTCGATCTCAAAACTCGGTTCGGTGTACGGGAAGAAATGCGGGCGGAACCGGACTTGAGTTTCCGGGTCGAGCAATTGTTTGAAGAAGAACTCCACGCTGCCTTTGAGATCTGCGACGGTGATGTTTTTGTCCACGCACAGGCCTTCAATCTGGTGGAACGTCGGGCTGTGGGTGGCGTCGGGATTGTCGCGACGGAAAACGCGTCCGGGCGCGACGATCCGGATTGGTGGTGGCTGCCGGAGCATCGTGCGAATTTGGACCGGTGAGGTGTGCGTTCGCAGGAGGTGCCGGCCGTATTTCTCGTGTGCCGGTAAGTCAACGTAAAGCGTGTCTTGAATGTCGCGGGCCGGGTGATTCGCCGGCGTGTTGAGCGCATCGAAGCAATGCCATTCGTCTTCGATTTCCGGACCGTCCTCGACGGCAAAACCCATCCGGCGGAAAATTTCCACTGTGCGTTCAAAAATTTGTGTGAGTGGATGCTGGTGACCGAGGCGGTGCCGGCGACCGGGCAACGTGGTGTCAATGGCCGGGCCGGTATTAGTCACCTTGGCTTCCAGTTCTTCGCGCTTGCCGGCAACGGCGGCGGTGAGAGTGGTTTTGATTTCATTGGCCAGTTTGCCAATGACCGGTTTTTGTTCTTTCGGAAGCGCGCCGAGTTTTTCGAGAATGCCGGTCAAGGAACCTTGCCGTCCGAGGTAGTAGCCCTTGAGTTGGTCGAGCGCCGGCAGGTCAGGCGCGCCGGTAATGGCGGCGGTGCCTTCGGCGCGGAGCGTTTGCAGTTGTTGTTCGAGTTCGGTCATGCGGGAGCAACGTAACGAAACTGGCGCCGGCACGCAAGCCGAACATCACGCCGCCGGCCGGTTACTTCAATCCGTGCCGGTACAGAGTGCGGGAGGAAATACCAAGCAGCTTGGCAGCTTTCTCTTTGTCGCCGTTGCAAACGGTCAGCGTCTCACTGATTAACCGGTCTTCAGCATCGGCAAGGGTGGTGCCGATGGGAAGCGTAATGGCTGGACCGTGGACGGCACCACTGGTCAAACCGGGATTAGAGAGCAATTGGAAATTGTGAATAACCGGTTCCGTCGCCACCGCCAAGGCGCGCTGGAAAGTGTTTTCGAGCTCGCGGATGTTACCGGGCCAATTGTGCGCCAGCAGTTGGTCCATCGCCGTGGCGGCGATGCTGCGCACATCTTTCTGCATCCGGGCTGCGTACTTCTTCAGAAAATGATCCGCCAGCAACGGCAAGTCATCTTTGCGGTCGCGCAGTGCCGGTAAGCCGATGTGCACGACGTTCAGCCGGTAATACAAATCTTCGCGGAACTTGCCGGCGGCAATGGTCTTTGGCAAATCCACGTGCGTCGCACTGATTAGGCGCACATCCACGTGTTGGTCTTTGGTGCCGCCGAGGCGTTGAAACCGGCCATCTTGCAATACGCGCAGCAGTTTCGCCTGCAATGCCGGGCTCATCTCCGCAATTTCGTCGAGGAACAGCGTGCCGCCGTCGGCGAGTTCAAACTTGCCGGGCTTGGAGCCGGCTGCGCCGGTAAATGCGCCGCGTTCGTAGCCGAACAATTCGCTTTCGAGCAATGTCTCCGGAATCGCGGCGCAACTGATTTTCATTACCGACCCGGTCCTGCGCTGGCTGAGCGCGTGGAGAATGTCGGCGACGACTTCCTTGCCGGTGCCGCTTTCGCCTTGCACCAAAATACTCACGTCCGTCGGCGCGACTTGCCGGATCAATTTTTTGATTGCCACCATTGCCGGCGTGTTGCCAATGAGCGAATCTTCAGTGTGTTGCTGCTGGAGTTGCTCGCGGAGTTGCCGGTTTTCGGTGGCGAGGTGCTGTCGGTCGACAGCTTTACTGATGGCCTTCAGTAAATAATTTTTGTCGAGCGGCTTTTCAATGAAATCGTAAGCGCCGAGCCGGGTCGCTTCGATGGCTTTCTCGATGCTGCCGTGGCCGGTAATCATGATCACTTCCACGCCGGGCCGGAGTTGCTTCGCCCGCCGGAGTACTTCGATGCCGTCGAGGTCCGGTAACATTAAATCGGTGATCAACAAATCCGCGCCGGCAACCTTGAACCGGGCAAGCCCTTCCTCGCCGGTGGCGACGGCGGTGACGCGGTAGCCTTCCTTGATGAGGATTTTTTCGGCGGCATTCCGCAGCGCTTCTTCGTCGTCGATTAATAAAATATCAGCCCGGCGTGCCATGTGTGTGAACTCTACCGTGCCGGCAGCTCAATGACAAATGTTGTTCCGGTGCCGGGGGCGCTCTCGCAGTAAACTGTGCCGGCGTGTTCGGCGACGACTTGCTGCGTCAACGGCAATCCCAAGCCGGTGCCGCCAACCTTGGTGCTGAAAAATGGTTTGAACAAATGTTGGTGTTCCTCTTCCGTAATTCCTTTGCCGGTGTCGGCGACGCTCAGTACTACTTTGCCATCCCGTGTGGCCGTGCGAACGGTGAGCGTACCGCCGGTCGGCATCGCTTCGAGAGCGTTACGGATTAGATTAAGCACGGCTTGCCACAGTTGGTCTTCATCGGCTTGCAACACCGGCAAGTCCGGCACAAATTCCATGACCAATTTCACGTGGTTAGTCGCGAAGAGCGAACTCATGAAACCGAGTTGCTGGTCAAGCAAGTCGTTGAGTACGACCGGCTGGCAACGCGGCCGGGGGAGCCGCGCAAATTTGAGGTAATCCTCCGTGACGCGCTGGATGCGTTTCACTTCGGAGTCCAGCGACCGGAGTAATTCGCGCGCTTCGCCGCCGGCGGTCGGATTTTGTTTCGTTAACGCTGTCACTTCGTCGCGGATGAGTTCGAGATTGAGTGTGACCGAGCTGAGCGGGTTGCGAATTTCGTGCGCCAACCGGGCCGACATCGTGCCGATGACGGCGAGGCGTTCGGAGTGGAGTTTATCTTCTTCGAGGCGTAGACGCTCGGTGATGTCGCGTAAAATTGCGGAGCGGCCGATGGGGTTGCCGTGCGGGTCGCGCAGTAGCGAGACCATGACTTCAACCGGCACCTGCCGGCCATCTTTCGCGAGCCGCAGGGTTTCGAGATGGCAATGGCCGTGGCCCAGAATGTCGCGTTCAATTTGCACCAGTTCGCCCTGCCGGAGTAATTCCGGTGGGATGATTTCGCGGAGGTGCCGGCCCAGGATTTCCTCCGCGCGCCAACCGAAGACTTGTTCCGCTGCCCGGTTCCACGACCGAAAATGCCCTTCCATATCGAGCGAGAAAATCACATCCGCCGAGTCATTGACGATGCTATCGAGTTGTTGCAAGTGCCGGTAGCGGTCGCTGGCGATGTACGCTTCGGTG
>JBAXAT010000278.1:0-3408 GCA_037142335.1 Verrucomicrobiota bacterium
TGTAGCGGATTACGGCGAATTTCAGCAAGCACTTTGGCGCGCTGCGAAAGCTACCGCATCATGCACCATGTTGGAGTTATTAAAAAAACAGTAGTTCACTGGGGTTGGCTGACAGAATTTACTGAGCTGCGCAAGTTCTTCATTAGAATATCGGTGCTGCGCGCTGATTCGCCCATGCAGTCGAAAATACTGCACCTTGCCGGTCAGTATCGGTGGCGTTTGAAATGGGTCCACAACATACACCAGATCGAGTTCTCGACAGAGCGTTGAAATTTGTTCCGGTTTCCAAGTGCCGCGCGGTTCCCAGCCCATCTGAAACTTGCCGCGCTTGGCTTTTTCAAAAAACCGTTTCATGCCGGTAACATGCTCGCTGGTCGGTGTGAAACTGGCAGGACACTGAAAAATGACAAAAGCTGCATCGAGTTCGCACGCGACAGCAAACGTCGCATCCCACGCCCACCGAATCGTGGCGTTGAAACCGAAATGGCCACAGTGTTGCTGATCGTGATCATCGAGCGGCGTGTGCCGGTAAGTCGGACTGGTGGCGCGATGGGTAATGACTTGCCACGCTTTCAACGCAAACCGGAATCCGGCCGGCGCGGTGGCGCGCCAACGTGCAGCGGTCGGCAGTTTGGGCAAACGGTAAAAACTGGTGTCAATCTCGACGCACGAGAATTTTCGGAAATACTCGGCTTGAGCGAGCGCGAAACCACAACAACCAGTGTGAATCGTTGGCGGTTGCGCGCCCACGCCAGTTACGCCGTCAGATTCTTGAGCAGAATCTTGGAGTTACGGCCGCTTTGCTCATATTTTTCACGCCGGGCTGACGGCAAGTCATCAACGGCACCTTCCCGGTAACCAAGTTTGTGCTGGAAGAATGTGAATGCCTGGGTGGATAGGCAGAACATCGTATCCGCACCAAGTTCTTTGGCAACGACCTCGGCGCGGGCGGCAAGTTTGGTACCGATGCCGCGATGTTCGTGTGCCGGATTAATCTGGAGGCAGGCCAACTCGGCCTTCTTTTCAGCAGCGTATGGAGTAATGGCAACGCAGCCAACGATATTGTCGTCGATTTCAAAGACGAAATACTCGTTGATATGTTTTTCGATGGCACTACGGGTGCGCTTGAGCAATTGGTCACCGAGAATAGACGGTTGAATCAGCGCAAAGATGTGTCGGATATCTTTGCGCATAGCCGGCCGGATGCCTTGGTATTCGTTGGCGTAAATTAAGGTCCCGATGCCTTCGTTGGAAAAGACTTCAGCGAGCAAGCCTTCATCCACTTGGCCGTTAATGACGTGGACGCGCGGGACACCACCCTGACTGGCGAGCAAAGCGTGCTGAGCTTTGGAAAGGATGTCGACTTGGAATTTATCTTCGGATGTCTTGAGGAGGTTTTCCAACTCCTGCACGGCAATTTGGGAAATAAACTTACCAGCCACTTCTAGACCGTTGTACGACGTAATTAGCATTAATTTGACAGCACTGAGAGCACGCGCCACTTCAACGGCGACAGCGTCAGAATTGAGCCGGTAAGTGTGACCATTGCCGTCAAAGCCAAGCGGCGGAATGACCGGTATGATGCTCTTATCGAGTAGCTGCCGGAGCATTTCCACATCCACTTGATGAACCTTGCCGGTGTGTTGGTAATCCACACCTTTAAGAATCCCAAGCGGCACAGCCTCGATGGCGTTAGTCTGCGCGCTGCGAATGTTGTTACCGGAAAGGCCTTCAAGAATTTCGTGAGTGACACTGTTCGCGCCTATCATCGCTACCCGCAACGTCCCGGCATCTGTCACACCGGTACCGTCACAGTTAGAAAGCGGCTGGTTGAGTTCTTTGGCAAGTGCCGCGATCTGGTGCCCGGCCCCGTGAACAATGACAATCTGAATACTCAAGCTCCGCAACACCGCGATGTCGAGCAGCAGGTTGTGGAAGTTATCATCGGCCACCACTGCGCCATCAATGGCGATGATAAAGACCTTATCGCGAAACTGTGGAATGTAGTGCAGGATCCCGCGCAGATCAGTTGGTTTCATTGGCGTTAGCGTTTTTATACGGCACGCTGGCCATTGATATCAATAGCTGTTTTTATATTAGTCACCGATAATCTTAATGAGCACCCGCTTGCGACGGAGACCATCGAATTCGCCATAGAAGATTTGTTCCCATGGACCAAAGTCTAACTTGCCACCGGTCACGGCAACAACAACTTCCCGCCCCATGATTGTCCGCTTCAGATGGGCATCGCCGTTATCCTCGGCACCGTTGTGGGCATACTGCGAGTGCGGTTTCTCTGGTGCTAATTTCTCCAGCCAACGCTCAAAGTCGGCGTGCAAACCGGACTCGTTGTCATTGATAAACACGCTTGCGGTAATATGCATCGCATTACAGAGCACGAGACCCTCCCGGATACCGCTCTCGCACAGGCAAGTCGCAACCTCTGGTGTGATATTCACAAAACCGCGACGGACTGGTACGTTAAACCACAGTTCTTTTCGGTAGCTTTTCATGCGGCTCGTAATATAAGTTTATTGCGTGAAAATTACTACTATCAACCAAGTCCCGTTGGAACAGGTCGCACTGCCGGGTGCTGTAGGCTGCGCATATCGCGTCGCTATTTCAGCCCGCGACGGCGCTGAGAATTTTGCGATGCGGTTCTTTGAAGTCGCCCCGGACGGACAGACACCACTGCACAGCCATCCCTACGAACATGAAGTTTACATTCTCGATGGTTCCGGCAGCGTCTGGCGCGACGGGCAGGAAGTCCCACTCCAAGCGGGGAACGTACTGTTCATACCGGCGGATGAAAAACATCAGTTTAAGAATACCGCTGTCAATTCGTTTAAGTTCATCTGCCTGATCCCGTCCAAATTCCAAAAGTGCTAAATGGCGCGACTCACCAAAATCTACACGCACACCGGCGACCAAGGTGAAACCGGCCTCGTTGACGGCAAGCGCATCAGTAAAGATTCACCACGCATTTGGGCAGCTGGCACGGTGGACGAACTCAACTCGGCCATCGGTTTGGCATGCGCGTTGAAACCAGACCGGAGAACTGCGGCGGAATTGGCAAAAATCCAAAACACCCTGTTTGACCTTGGAGCAGAACTTGCCACATTACCTGAAGATTTTGTCACTGGTATGCCGTGCGTTGAACAAAATCACATTACAGCACTGGAACGACTGATGGATGGATTGAACATAAAGCTGGGCTTGCTGGAGGAATTCATCTTACCAGCTGGAATCCCGGCGGCGGCACAACTTCACGTGGCACGGACGGTTTGCCGGCGGGCGGAACGCTTGTGCGTACGATTGGCAAAGGCTGATAAAATTGGTGACCTGGTAATTCCGTATTTGAATCGGTTGAGCGATGCGTTGTTTGTACTGGCACGGTGGGTAAACTTC
>JBAXAT010000279.1:0-3393 GCA_037142335.1 Verrucomicrobiota bacterium
ACTGCGCGATGGCCTATCCCGGCTCTGCACTTTACCAACAAGCCGTGAAAGAGCGTTGGGCGTTACCGGCCACTTGGGCCGGCTACTCGCAGCATGCGGTGGACTCCCTGCCGCTGCCGACGAAACACCTGACCGCCGCCGAAGTGCTACGCTTTCGCGACAAGGCCTTCCAGATTTACTACACCAGTCCAAAGTACCTGGAAATGGTCGACCGGACCTTCGGCCCGGACACAGTCGCGCACATAAAAGACATGGCCAGCCACACCCTCCAGCGCAAGTATGCCTGACGGAGACCGCACCGGCCACGCTTATGAACCAAGTCGCCGATCTCCTCGCCAAACTTGTCGCCTGCCCCAGCGTTAGTCCTAAATATGGCACACCTATTAAGCCGCCGTATGGTGAAGCCGGTATGGTCGAACTTCTTTCTGAACTTTTACGTGGTTGGGGCGGACAAGTTCAAATTATAGAAACTGCCCCAGAACGGCCAAACATACTCGCTTGTTTTCCCGGTAAAAATCAAAAGCGGTCACTACTACTCGATGCGCATACTGATGTCGTCGCTGTGGATGGCATGATTATTCCGCCTTTCACACCGATAATTCGCGATGGCAAACTTTACGGGCGCGGTGCGAGTGATACCAAGGGACCGATGGCCGCCATGCTCATGGGGCTCCGTCGCGTCCTTGATGAAGACGGACAACCTCCGATTACTGTCTGGTTTGCCGGCACCTGCAACGAAGAGCTTGGCGCAACCGGCGCCGCCGCGCTTATGGCATCAGGGTTTCGTGCCGATATAGCCGTCGTCGCCGAACCAACTAGTTTCCAAATTGTCTACACACATAAAGGTGCTTTGCGCGCCGTCCTTGAAACAGCAGGCGTTGCGGCACATAGTTCCATGCCACATCTCGGAGTTAACGCGATTTATAAAATGTTGCCGGTCGTAGCACGTCTCGAAAAAACTACATTTATAAATACTCATCCAAAACTTGGCGCACCGACGTTAAGTATCGGCACGATTACCGGTGGGTCGCAAGTAAACATTGTGCCGGCGAGTTGCCGGATTGAAGTAGATCGCCGTCTACTTCCAGGTGAAACACACAAGGAGATTGTTAGTCAACTGGTCGGCAACGATGACGCAACCTGTACCGTTACAGAATTTTATCCACCGTTCGAAGAATCGCTAGATAGTCCAGTCATCTGTTTGGTAGCAGATGTAAGTCGTCGCTTGTTGGGACGTGCTGAATTTATTGCGCCGCCCTATGCCACAAATGCCGGCGCCTATAAAGCTGCCGGTATTCCCTCTGTCATTTTTGGTCCCGGCCATCTAGCTCAGGCGCATACGAAAGACGAGTATATCGAGTTAGCGCTGGTGGAGCAGGCGGTTGATTTGTTTGCGGAAATCATCCGGAAAGCAGATGATTATTCGTGCGCCAAGTAAAGTTTTAAAAGGTGGCGTGCTCCGCCGGTGGTGCGGATTACAGGCCGAAAGATGATAATTTCCCTCTTCCATTCTAAAAACCTCCTGCTATACTCCGTGTGTATCGATTGATACGTGAGCCGTTACATGTTAGCCAACTCAGATAAAAATCTTCAGGCTGCGCAAACGCGGTCAGTTGTCACAGCCGTCGCTTTCAGTGTTGTAAAGAGTCCGCTAACTAACAGGTTCAACCAACCCCCAACCAGGAGAGAAGACCATGGCAGCAAAACGTAAACCCAATGCCGCATTCATGAAGCCCGTCCAACCAAACGAGAAACTCGCTTTGGTTGTCGGCTCCAAGCCACTACCACGCACAGAGCTCACCAAGAAACTCTGGGTGTACATCAAGAAAAATGGCCTACAGGACAAGAAAAAGAGGACCTTGATTAATGCCGATGCAGCTCTGCAAGCTGTGTTCGGTGGCAAGAAGCAGGTCGACATGTTCGCGATGACCAAGTTGGTCAATCAGAACTTGACGAAGTAAGACTGTTGTAATTCACATCAAAGAGGCGATTCCCACCGGGAATCGCCTCTGTTGTTTTTACAGTAATGCCGGCGGCTTGATTTTGGATGAATAGCGCACGTGCTGTCGGTATAGATCTTCGACTTTGGTTCTAGCCCACGGTGTTCGTCGCAGAAACTGCAGGCTGGATTTGATGCTTGGATCAAGAATAAAGCACTTAATCTTGATTTGGCGTCCCAGTGACTTCCAGCCGTAGTGGTATACCAACTGCGTTATAATCGTTTCCAGCGTGACTCCGTGCAACGGATCACTGTGCTGTTGGCTTGCCGCTCGTATTTTGGTGACGATGTTCTTACGCCTGTAATTTCTTGTGGGCGCCATCGCAGAATGGAGCCCCAGCCGTTTGCTTACACAGGCAGAGTGCAACGCGTTTATTTACTTCGAGTTTAAATTCCATCGGTGCAAAGCCGGTGCCCTTATGGGAACCATCGCAATATGGTTGTTTCTTTGATTGGCCGCAAGCACACCACCAATAGGTGCCGGCGTTCAAATCGATTACCGCCGGTTTCTTATCAGCAATTACTGGTTTGTTCACGATTTAAGCCTTGCCTCCAAAACTAACATGGTCATCCAAGTCCAGCACGTCAAACCATGTGTAGATGTCATCACGGGTCTGGCTAAGCTTTTCCAAGTAGCTGTTGAAGTATTGCCGTGTCTTCAAGTCACCCGGTCCACGCTGTTCTTGATACGCGCTCCATTGTGCGATTTCCCAAGCAGTGGGCTTGGTCTTGGAGTGCGCCGTAATCCAGCGCAGAATCTCCTCATCGCCTTTGCCTAACGCCAATTGTTTTTTGAGGTCCGCCGCCTTGATTCCGGCGAAATTCAAGATGTGCTGATCCAACGGACAATCAAAATGATACTCGCCATTCTTACCGGCCAACGTCGCACGACCCTTGTCGAGACAACGCGCCAAGAGGACGTAGCCACCCAGACGAACGCGGGAACTGCGTGGTGGACGTTTGGTGAGATCCGGTGCGGATAAGTTCTTGTTTGCCATAGCTGATTGCTCCTTGTTGTTTAGTATGACATAAATAGCAGAATTACGCTGACTTTCAAGTGAGGCAATTTGGAGGTGGCAAGGGATGAAACAACCGTGGCAAGGAATGGAACATCTGTGGCAAGGGATGAAGCATTTCTCACAAGAAACGTCGCAACTCTCAGGAGCAATGGAGCATTGCAGGCCAGCAATGAGGCTTTGCTTCGAGACAAAGAGGCATTGTATGGGAACAATGAAGCATTGTATGCCAACAATGACGCTTTGTAAGGGAACAATGGAACATTGTTCCAGTGGTTTTTACCGGTAGTTGCCACTCCAACAGCAACATTTCCAGCGACTTATGCAGATTTTGTCTAAAAACGGCCTGCCGGCGGGTGAGATTGCCATCAAGTGACG
>JBAXAT010000280.1:0-3391 GCA_037142335.1 Verrucomicrobiota bacterium
TTGATGTCGGTTTCGCCTTCGGCGGCTAGACCGGCTAAGACCAGCCCGGCACTCGCACGCAAATCGCTGGCCATTACCGGCGCACCGCTTAGATTCTTTACGCCTTTGATAATGGCGGTGTTGCTTTCCAAAGCGACATCCGCACCAAGCCGGGCCATTTCGCTGAGGTGCATAAACCGGTTCGGATAAATTTTTTCGGTCACAATGCTAATCCCAGGAGTGATACTCATCAAGGCGCACATCTGCGCCTGCATATCCGTCGGGAAACCGGGATACGGCATGGTAGTAAGTTCGAGCGGTTTGTGCAACGAGCCACCGGAGACGCGAATCGTGCCGTTATTTCGCTGCACAGTCGCACCGGCTTCTTCCAGCTTGTCGCGCACCGCGCCGAGATGCGCGGCGCACGCGCCTTGGATTTCAACATCACCACCGGTCAACGCCGCGGCCACCATAAAGGTACCGGCTTCAATCCGGTCGGCAATCACGACGTGGTCAGCGCCGTGCAATTCCTTGACGCCTTCGATTTCCAGTGTCGGTGAACCGGCGCCGCGAATTTTTGCGCCCATCTTGTTTAGGAATACGGCGAGGTCTTCGATTTCAGGTTCGCAGGCCGCGCTTTCGATAATGGTGGTGCCTTTGGCAAGCACGGCGGCCATAAGCACGTTGGCGGTGCCGAGCACGGTCGAACCGAACCGGCCGCCCATAAACACATCGGTGCCGACAAGTTCATCGCAATGCGCGTGAACGTAGCCGCCCTCAACTTCAACGTTCGCACCAAGCCGAGTCAGACCCTTGATGTGCTGATCAATCGGCCGGTTGCCGATGACACAGCCGCCCGGCATCGAAACCTTGCAATTGTGCAGACGCGCCAGCAACGGACCGAGTAAGCAGACGGAAGCGCGCATTTTACGGACGAGATCGTACGGCGCGATGCCGACTGGTTTTTCGGCACGGGTTTCAATCACGCAGCCAAGCCGGTCGTGTTTGACTTGAACGCCGAGCCACTTCAATAAAGCGCACATCGTCCGCACATCGGCGAGGTCGGGCACATTGCGGATGACACAGCGCTCCGGTGTCAGCAAAGTGGCTGCCAGAATTGGCAAACACGCGTTTTTTGAACCACTGATACGGACGACGCCTTTAAGCGGTACGCCCCCGGTAATTACTAATTTTTCTAACGGCATAGCCACCTCCTTAGTGTGAGCTACTTCGTTTCGGACGACCGGGTTCCCCAGCCCGGCAACTACGTCTGGGTCACAGCCACAATTACGCGCTCGTGACCCTGTAAATCTTTTTCCACTTGCGCCAATTTATAACCGGCGCTTTCAAACAACTGCGTGACGGCGGTGCACTGTCCGGCGCCAATTTCCAGCGCCACAAATCCAGTCGGCGAAAGAAAACGCTTGGCTTCTAAAACCAATCGGCTAATCACTTCGAGTCCGTCCACACCCGCAAACAAAGCTTGTGCGGGCTCGAAATCTTTCACCTCCTGAGGCAGCTGCGCCAATTCCCCACTGGCGATGTACGGTGGGTTTGAAACAATCGCATCCACCGTGAAGCCGTCTGGAAAAATCGATAACAAATCACCCTGTAATAAGCGAGTGAAATTTTTGAAATCATACCGGCTCGCATTCGCCGTCGCCACCGCCAACGCGTCGGGACTAACATCCGTCGCCGTGACCTCCGCCGCCGGTAACCGTTGCGCCAACGCCAGCGCAATGCAACCACTGCCGGTACCAACATCCACCACCGTTGCCGGCTTGCGCGCGGCAACGACTTCTACGAGCAGCTCAGTTTCCGGTCGTGGAATCAAAACCCGGCGATCCACTGCTAACTTGAGCCCACAGAACTCCGTTTCGCCGATAACATATTGTAATGGCTCACCGGCCACGCGCCGTTTGACCAGACTGCGCAAAACTTCCAGCGTCGCGTCATCCAACTCGCGCTCAAACTCCAGATAAAGCTGGAGCCGTTTCTTTTTCAAGACATGCGCCAATAGCAGTTCGATTGTCAGCCGTGGCGAAACGACACCGGCCTTGGCCAAATACGGCGTGGTCTTGTTGATGATTTCCAAGATGCGCACGGGCGCAGATTACACTAAGTCGGCAAACCGGCAACTCTCATCTTGACGCTGGCGCCGGTAGTCGGTAAAAGAATACCGGAGTCTAAATTTAATGTTTGGTAAATTTCTAAATTATTTTTCCACCGATATCGGCATCGATTTGGGAACTGCCAACACGCTAGTCTTTGTGCGTGATCGTGGCATCGTGTTGCGGGAGCCGAGCGTGGTCGCCATCCAAACTGGCACCAGCCACGTCTTGGCAGTCGGCGAAGAGGCGAAACGGATGTTGGGCCGCACGCCCGGTAATATCACCGCCATTCGCCCGATGAAAGACGGCGTCATCGCGGACTTCGAAATCACCGAAGCGATGCTCCGCTATTTCATTACCAAGGTGCACAACCGTCGCGCCGGCATCAAGCCGCGCGTGATTGTCGCGGTACCGAGCGGGATTACTGAAGTCGAAAGGCGCGCCGTCAAAGATAGCGCCCTCCACGCAGGAGCGCGGGCCGTTTTCGACATTGATGAACCGATGGCGGCGGCTATCGGCGTTGGGCTGCCGGTGCAAGAGCCGGCAGGCAACATGATTGTGGACATTGGCGGCGGCACGACCGAGGTGGCAATTATAAGTTTGGCCGGGATCGTGCTCAGCCGTAGCGTGCGTGTGGCAGGCGACGAATTGGATGAAGCAATCATCCAGTTTATGAAGCGCGCCTACAACTTAGAGATCGGCCCCCGCATGGGGGAAGACATAAAGATTAAGGTCGGCTCGGCGTATCCTTTGGAACAGGAACTGACCATGGAAGTCAAAGGCCGCGACCTCGTCGCCGGCTTGCCGAAGACCTTGACTGTAACCTCCGAAGAAATTCGCGAGGCGCTCCAGGAACCGATTTCGACGATTGTCGAAAACATTCGGATGACCTTGGAGCGGTGCCCGCCCGAATTGGCGGCCGATTTAGTTGACCGTGGAATTATGATGGCGGGCGGCGGCTCGCTGATTCGCGGCATCAACAGCTTGATTTCCGAGGAGACCGGCTTGCCGGTTCACGTGGCCGACGATCCGTTGAGCGCTGTCGCCAACGGTACCGGCGTCGTCCTGCAAGATATCGACCTCCTCGAAAAACTCGCCAAAAGCTCTTCGTAGGCCTTGCCCACACGCGCAGTGACGCCGTCGCATGACGGCAAAATGGTTTTGATTGAAGCGTAGAAATTGGATTGTGGTCGCATTGCTCGTGGCCGGCTGGATTATTTTAACCGGCCAGCCCACGGCTATTGCTACAAAACTCCGCCTGATTTCCGTCCAACTCAGCATGCCGTTCGTTAAATTGGGCG
>JBAXAT010000281.1:0-3387 GCA_037142335.1 Verrucomicrobiota bacterium
GAATATTCGCGCACGACGATGCAAGCGGCGGTCGCGACGCGCCAGTTGATTGAGGCGCGCGGGTTGCCGTGTCCGATTGTTTCAGGCACCGGCACCAGCACGTTTGCGGCGGTGCTGGGTCTGGCCGGGTTGACCGAGTTGCAGATCGGGACGTATGCCTTGATGGACTGGACGTTTCAGGAACGCACGGGCAATTTGTTTGAGATTGCCTTGACCGTGCTCGCGACGGTCATCAACGCGACGCCCGATCAGTTTGTGCTCGATGTGGGGATGAAAGGCGTGAGCAATCGGAATGGCCCGGCGCGGTTGCCGGAGCTGACCGGCTACGAAGTGGTGCCGGGATTCTCCGAGGAACACACGCTGGTGCGCCTGCCGGGACACAAGGTGCGCGTCGGCGACCGGCTCCAGCTCCAGCCGGGCCACGCGAACGGGACGATCAATCTCTACCGGCAAGTGGTCGTGCACGACGGCGGGACGGTTCGCCACATCTGGCCGATCTCAGCGACCGGGTACGTGTTGCCGGGATGAGTCCCGAGTCCTGAGTCCTGAGTCTAGCGTCTGCAGTCTCTGAAGTTACTTATCTTTCTTCAGTGCCGCATCAATTTCGGTTTTCACATCCGGTGGATCGTAGGTCTGTAAAGCAACTTTACCGCGTTGCAATACCTGAACTCCGTAGCCGTAGAATTTAGAACCTTTGGCCGGCGCTGACTTGGCACCGGCAGCAGTTCGGGGCGTGAAGTCGCACTTGGTCACGGATGACGTCATCACCACTTGACTGCGGGGCGGAATGTTCAGGGTGTTGGAATCGGCATCACCAACGGTGATGTCCCGGTTTCTCACGTCCCGCACCAGTAACCAGCATTTCACGTTGAGGTTCGACAAGGCCTGGCTGCTGGGATTCTTCAGCGTAATCTCCAATGCTCGGTCTTCACTGCCAACCTTTGTCGCCGGTGCGGGATGTATGTCTTTCGCGGCTTTCAGCACCTCGACCGTGATTGCGATCGGAATCGTTTGCGCCTGTGCGATTGGGTTGGCAAACAGCCCGGTGAAGAGCGCCACGATTACTGCCCCGACAAGTTTGTTATTCATAACATGGCGAAAGTTACCTTAAACAATCAGCAACCGCAACCTTAACGCTAAACACCGGGGGAATTAACTTGTGGGCAACCGCCGCATGGCTAAACTGATCGCCAATGAAATCCAATACCTCGCGCTGGTCGCGGGAGTCAAGCCGAAGGGAAAGGGCGGATGAAGATTCTCGTTACCGGCAGTAGTGGATTGATTGGGACGGCGCTGGTGGAATCGCTGAGCCGACAGGGGCAGGCGGTCACGCGCTATAACCGGGCCCAGCCGCCCGCGCTGGACGATTTTGAAGCCGTGGTGCATCTTGCCGGCGCAAACATCTCCAGCCGCTGGACCACGGCGAAGAAGCAGCAGATTTATTCCAGCCGCGTTGACTTCACCCGGCAACTCAGCACCGGGCTGGCGCGCGCGGCCCAGCCGCCGCGGGTTCTGATTTGCGCCTCGGCGATTGGGTTCTACGGCGATCGCGGCAGCGAACTGCTAACGGAGGAGAGCCTGAGTGGCACCGGGTTTCTGGCCGGCGTGGTGACAGACTGGGAAAGCGCCACCGCACCGGCGCGCCAAGCCGGTATTCGGGTCGCCAACCTGCGGGTTGGGATCGTCCTCGACGCGCGGCAAGGCGCGCTGGCGAAGATGCTACCAGCATTCAAGCTTGGCGCGGGTGGCCGCGTTGGCTCAGGCCGGCAGTACTGGAGCTGGGTGGATGTGGCCGATGTGGTGGGCGCAATGGAGCACGTGCTCGCGACCGATTCAATCCGCGGCCCAATCAACGTGGTCGCTCCGCAGGCCGTCACCAACCGGGAGTTTACGCAAACACTCGGGCGCGTCTTGCGCCGGCCCACGCTCCTGCCGTTACCGGCCGTGGTTGTAAAAATTCTTCTCGGTGAGATGTCCCAGCTGCTGCTGGCCAGCGCGCGGGTGCGGCCGGTTCAACTTGAAGCCAGCGGCTACAGATTCCGCTACCCGCTGCTCGACGACTCCCTGCGCCACCTGCTGGGTCGTTGAGCCTGCGCAGTCAACTCCACCAGTTGCGCCAGTGTGAGCCGGTCATGCAGGTACGCGTCACGCTTATCGGCAACAGTTTTGCGGGTGATTGTCATTTCCCGTACTTGGCCGGTTTCTCGCGAACGAGTGCCGGGGCAAGGGCATGCGTCGCGGAACGCTTGGGCTTGGGCAGGCGCTGGGAGACATTCAGAACTTCCAACCCGACCACGCGATTCTTGCCATCGAAATCCACGATGACGCCCGGCGCGACTTGCTCGGACTCGATGATCTTGGCATCGTCGAGCCGCAGATAAAGCGCATCGGCAGCTTTGTCGATTCGTAGTTTCATAGCTTGTTCCTCATGGTGCGGTCGAAATATAGCGTAACCACCCGCGCCGGTCGAACCGTTTTGTTCACCACCACGCGCAGCACCCGGTTCCCGTGCTCGGCAATGCGTCCGAGATAATGTTCCAGATCGCCATCGTCGGGATCCAGTTCAATGAGTTGTGGGGTGTCGAGAACGCGCTCCAGCCACGCGACCGGTAACCCGCGTTCTTCCAGAACATCCTTTGCGTGTTTTGTCAGTGTGTATTTCATCCTTACTGGCTGCTCATGTCACGCTCAAGCGCCCCCGACCGCCCGCCACCAACCCCGGCCGGTCGGTTCCGATAACCGGCATCACGAAAGTGACAGTCATAAATATCTGTTACGCTGCCGGCCTGCGAATGGCAAGTCTGGACAACCGCTCGTTCTGGTTTCGGAAGCGGCAAGGTGTCCCAGCGGTGGCGGGGGAATCGCCACCGCGATTCCCCGCCGCCGCTGGGACTTCTTTTCACCAGTTTTGATCTCGCCCCCCAAAGGGCAATCTGGTATCCACCACACACACCGGGACCGTGGGGAGTTTATGTTTTGATCTCGCCCCCCAAAGGGCAATCTGGTATCCACATCATCCGCATTACTCCTGAGATGAAGGCGTTTTGATCTCGCCCCCCAAAGGGCAATCTGGTATCACCAGCGACATCGACGCCAAGCTCCAAGAGGCGTTTTGATCTCGCCCCCCAAAGGGCAATCTGGTATCTTGATGCTGACAAAGCCAAAGACCTGAGCCATGTTTTGATCTCGCCCCCCAAAGGGCAATCTGGTATCGCGCTTTCAGCATAACCAGCCAACCGACACATGTTTTGATCTCGCCCCCCAAAGGGCAATCTGGTATCAAGGTCGGGTTACAATCAAAGACTGGATCGCCGTTTTGATCTCGCCCCCCAAAGGGCAATCTGGTATCGCGACAAGAGCCGCAGCCGGTTTGATGGTTGCGTTTTG
>JBAXAT010000282.1:0-3372 GCA_037142335.1 Verrucomicrobiota bacterium
TGGCATCGGCAACTGCATTGGCGCGGGCGGCGCCTTGCCGGAGCACGTCGTTGACGTAGTCCAGATTCTTTGCCAGCTCCGCGCGCTTCTGCCGCATCGGCGCAAAACAATCCAGCAGTGCCGCCAATAGTTCCTTCTTCGCTTCGCCGTAGCCGTAGCCGCCGGCAGCCAGCTTCGTTTCGACTTCCTGCGCGCGTTCCGGTGCGACCACTTTCAGAAATTGCAGTGGAATGTTCTGTTCCAGATTCACCTTCGGCGCTTCGACCGGTTGCGAATCAGTCACGATGCCCATGACTTTCTTCTTGGTCGCCTTCTCGTCGCCGAAAATCTCAATGGTGTTGCCGTAGCTCTTCGACATCTTGCGGCCATCCGTTCCCGGCAACGTCGCTACCTCGGCGCGGATTACGGACTCCGGCATGACAAAGACTTCGCCAAACTGCCGGTTAAATGCACCGGCAATGTCGCGTGTCATTTCAACGTGCTGCTTCTGGTCTTTGCCGACCGGCACGCGTTCGCCTTGCACAATCAAAATGTCCGCAGCCATCAGGATTGGATAAGTAAACAGCCCGGCATTCGGCTTAATTCCTTGGGCGGTTTTGTCTTTGTAGCTGTGCGCGTTCTCCAACATTGGCAGGGGAGTGACGTTGGCTAAAATCCAAGTCAACTCAGTCACCTGTGGCACATCGGATTGACGGTAGAAAACCGTTTTTTCAGGATTAAGGCCGCACGCGAGAAAGTCCAGTGCGACATCAATCACATTTTGGCGTAACTCTGCCGGGTTGGAGACCGATGTCAACGAATGGTAGTCCGCGATGAAATAGAATGCCTCGCCTTTTTGCGCCAGCTCCAACGCCGGCCGCATCATTCCAAAATAATTGCCGATATGCAGTTTCCCGCTCGGCTGAATCCCTGACAAAATTCTCATGCCGGCGCGAAGATAGAAAAGCCTGCGCCGTCATGCGAGGAAATAATTGTATTTTTCCTCGTCAATCCCCATCCGATTCAGTATCTCTCCGACCAATATGACAACGCCTTCCGTCCTGAACGATTGGGAAAACCCGGCATTGACGGGCCGTAACCGACTTTCACCTCGCGCGTTTTTTACGCCATACCCAGACGAAACCAGCGCCCGCACCTTTGACCGGGCCAACTCGCCGTGGTTCAAGCTGCTCAACGGCAACTGGAAGTTTCACTTTGCCGTAACTGTCGCCGAAGCCCCGGCCAGTTTTGATGTAACCGGCTGGGCGGACATCCCAGTGCCGTCGTGCTGGCAGATGCACGGCTATGGCCACCCGCACTACACCAACGTCCAATACCCATTCCCCGTCGACCCGCCGCGCGTGCCCACCGAGAACCCGACCGGCACCTACGTCCGCGACTTCTTCATCGGCGAAGACTGGAATGGCCGGCAAATCCGATTGCGCTTCGAAGGCGTGGACTCGGCCTTCCATGTTTTGATCAACGGCAAACAAGTCGGCTTCAGCAAGGGCAGCCGCTTGCCGTCGGAGTTTGACATCACCAAGTTTGTACGCACCGGTAACAACCAGATTGCTGTCCGCGTCGTTCAATGGTCTGACGGTTCGTATATGGAAGACCAAGACATGTGGTGGCTCTCTGGTATCTTCCGCGACGTTTGTCTTATCGCCATGCCGGCCGCGCACATCGCCGACATCCATATTCATGCGCCTGCCGACGGCAAGCTTAAGGTGAACACCACACTTGCCGGCGACACTGACGGTTGCAAGGTTACCACCAAACTCCTCGATCATACCGGCACGGTCGTGAAACCGCAGCCGCCCCGGCTCTGGTCAGCGGAAGACCCGTATCTTTACACCTTGCTGGTCACGCTCAAGGATGCGGACGGTAAAGTCCTCGAAGTTGTGCCGCAGCGCGTCGGCTTCCGCACGGTCGAAATCAAGGGCGACCGGTTCCTCGTCAACGGCGCTGCCATCAAACTCAAAGGCGTCAACCGGCACGAGACCCATCCCGACCTTGGCCGCGTCATGACCATGGAGGCGATGGTCAAGGATTTGCTGTTGATGAAGCAGCACAACATCAACGCCATCCGCACTTCGCATTATCCCAACGACCCGCGCTTCTACGATCTGTGCGATTACTACGGCTTTTACCTCATTGACGAGTGCGATCTTGAAACGCACGGTTTTTGTTGCGTCGAAGGTTGGGCCGGTAATCCGACCGAAGACCCGCGCTGGAAAGGCGCCTGCGTTGACCGAATGGAACGCATGGTTCACCGCGACAAGAATCACCCATGCATCATTATGTGGTCGCTCGGCAACGAAGCGCATTTCGGTGACAACCATATCGCCATGGCTACGCGTGCCCGGCAACTCGACTCCTCGCGCCCGATCCATTACGAGGGCGACTACGCGCTGAAGACGGCGGACGTTTACAGCCGCATGTATCCCGATGTGAACTTCGTGAGCGCAATTGGTTCCAGCACCGAGGAACAGATCGCCGCCAACCACAAGCTGCCCGGCACCGGTTACGCCAGTAAACCGTTCGTCCTCTGCGAATACGCCCACGCCATGGGCAACGGCCCCGGCGGCCTGCTCGAATATTGGGACGCCATCTACAACTCCGACCGGCTCATGGGCGGATTCATCTGGGAATGGGCTGACCACGGCCTCCGCCAGCGCACCGCCGACGGCCGCGACTACTTCGCCTACGGCGGCGACTTCGGCGATGTGCCCAACGACGGTAACTTTGTCTGCGACGGCTTGGTCTTCCCCGACCGCGTCCCATCGCCCGGTCTCATCGAGTACAAGAAAGTCATTGAGCCGGTCAAAGTCGAGAAAGTCGGCGACCAATTCCGCATCACCAACCGGTACGACTTCTGCAACCTCGACCATCTCCAGCTTAGTTGGAACGTCACCGTTGCCGGCGCCGTCGTCCAGTCCGGCACCGCGAAGATTCCAAGCATCCCCGGCCGCAAGAGCAAGCTCGTCAGTCTTCCTTTCACAAAACCAGGAGCCGCCGCTTGTTTGACTCTCAGCTTCACGCTCGCCGCTGACACGCTGTGGGCGGCGCGCGGCCATGAAATTGCTTGGGCGCAATTCGAATTACCGGTCAAACTTAAAGCTTCCGCAATCATCACGCCGATAATTCCCGCGCTTGAACTCGCCGACGTCGGCAATACCGCCGTCATTACCGGCGCAAACTTTTCGGTGAACTTCGACAAGGTCCGTGCCGTGCTCACTGGCTGGCAACACGATGGCGTGGCCTTGCTCACGACCGGCCCGCGCCTGAACTTCTGGCGCGCAACCACCGACAACGACCGCGCCAGTTGGGGCTCACAGCAATACGCGAAGGCGTGGCAAGCCGCCCGCCTCGACATGCTTCAGCATCGCACTG
>JBAXAT010000283.1:0-3356 GCA_037142335.1 Verrucomicrobiota bacterium
CTCGAATATAAAGGTTTCGCCGTCACCCATGTCATGAACATCACCGACGTGGAAGACAAAATCATTCGCACCGTCCACGAAACCGGCAAGCCGCTCCGCGAGATTACCGATTTCTACACGCAGGAATTTTTTCGCGATCTCGATACGTTGAACATCCAGCGCGCTCACGTCGTTCCGCGCGCCACCGAGACAATTTCCGGCATGATTGCGTTGATCGAGCAGCTTATCGCCAAGCAACACGCCTACGTCGGCGACGATGGCTCGGTTTATTTTTCCATTAAATCCTTCCCGGCTTACGGCAAGCTTGGCCATCTCGATATGGAAAACCTCCAACCCGGTGCACGCGTTCAACACGACGAGTACGCCAAGGAATCCGTCGCCGACTTTGCGCTTTGGAAAGCGTGGGTTGAAACCGACGGTCCGGTAAAGTGGGATTCACCGTGGGGACCCGGTCGCCCCGGTTGGCACATCGAGTGCAGCGTGATGAGCATGGCGCATCTCGGCGAAAGCTTCGACATCCATTGCGGCGGCGAAGATTTAGTTTTTCCGCATCACGAAGACGAAATTGCCCAAAGCGAAGCCGCTACCGGTAAACAGTTCGTCAAATACTGGCTCCACAACGCCCATTTGCTTGTTGAAGGCAAAAAGATGAGCAAGAGTGCCGGTAACTTCTTCACGCTCCGCGATCTGCTGGCAAAGGGTTGGACCGGCCGCGAGATCCGGTATCTCCTCCTCAGCGGCCATTACCGTGAACAACTTAACTTCACGATGGACGGTCTTACCGGTGCGCGCTCGGCCTTGCAACGTATCGACGAATTTTTACTCAAGATGCAGGAACTCGCCGCGCCGACTGGCACGGGAGCGCAAAAATTGACGGCGCCAATCGAAACCGCGCTCGACGACGACTTGAACATCAGCGGTGCGCTCGGCGCAATCTTTGAGTTCATTCGCGATGCTAACAAGCGCACCATTCCTGCCGATGAAGCCGCGCACATTTTAGCGACGTGGCGGCAAATCGACAAAGTCCTCGGGTTCGGCATCCCGTCTAAGTCCGACGTGCCGGCTGAAGTCCAAACGTTGGTTGACGAGCGTCAGGCGGCGCGGAAGTCGAAAAACTTCAAGCGGTCCGACGAAATTCGCGATCAACTCAAAACGCAAGGCTGGGTGATCGAAGACACTCCGACCGGCGCGCGTGCGAAGCGGCTTACTGGGAACGTTCGCTGAGGAAAAGGTACTGCTGCGCCCAACCGGCATACGGGCCGAAATGTTCGAGAACTTGCCGGCGCGTGATCTTCTTGGCGCGCCAGCCGAGCCGGTGCAACGCGCGTTGCATCCAAACATCCACCGGAAAGGCTTGATCGAACCCCAGTGAAAACAGCAATGTGCAATTCGCAATCTTTTCGCCGACACCGTGAATTTTAGTCAGCTCCTCCAATCCCCGCTCGTATTCCAGTGCCGGTAACGCTTCCAAATTAAGTTCGCCCCGGTCAACCATCCGCGCCGCCGTCAGCAAATACTCGGCGCGAAAGCCGAGCTTGCAGGCGCGAAGTTGCGGTAGTGTCGCGCCGGCAATTGTCGTTGCCGATGGGAAAGCATAGGCGTCGGTTTCGAGTTGCTGGCCGAAGCGGCGCGCCAAAGTCTCGACAATTTGCCGGATTTGGACAATTTGTTTGGTCGAGCTAGCAATGAACGAAGCCAGCGTTTCCCACGGTTCTTGCCGGAGCACGCGCAATCCCCAATACCGGCGCACAGACTTTTGCAAAGCAACATCGTCGGGAAAGGTGGCCACAATGTCGAGTAGTGAGACGTCGAGTCCGAGGTAGTGTCGGTCGATGTCGCCTTCCAACAGTTTGCCAGTTTGACGAAGCCGGTACACGCGCTGGCCAACGACGCCAGTAAACCAGCCGTCCGCGCCGACAGTCCACCGAAATGCTTGGCCGCACATCAGGCTGGCGGCAAGATCGAAATCAGCAACGTTGATTCGCTCGGGCATTTCTGTTACGAGAATAACCATGCTGACCAAGGAGGTCAAATCAGTTCACTTTGTCGGAATCTGCGGTACCGCAATGGCGGCGGTCGCGGCTCTGTGCCGGGAAGTCGGTTACACCGTAACCGGTAGTGACGAGAATGTCTATCCGCCGATGTCTACATTTCTCGAATCACGCAGTATTCGGATACTACAGGGTTACCAGGAATCGAATCTCGATCACCGGCCCGAGCTGATTGTCATTGGTAACGCATTGAAACGCGGCACGCCGGAAGTCGAGCGCGCTTTAGACGAACGTCTGAACTGCTGCTCGTTGCCGGAACTTGTCCGTGAGTTTTTCATCCGCGGCAAAAACTCGATGGTGATTGCCGGCACGCACGGCAAGACCACGACCACATCGTTGCTGGCGTGGGTGCTTGAATCAGCCGGTCAAACGCCGTCATTTCTCATCGGTGGAATCCCGACGAATTTCGGCACCGGTGCGCGACTCGGCACCGGCGCACATTTTGTTATCGAAGGTGACGAATACGACACGGCATTTTTCGACAAGCGCAGCAAGTTTGTCCACTACTTACCGGACACGGTGATTCTGAATAATATCGAATTCGACCATGCCGACATTTTTGCGGACTTGGCAGCGGTCAAGCGCGCGTTCCGGCAACTGGTTGCGGTCGTGCCACGGCGCGGGTTGATAATTGCCAATGGTGACGATGCGAATGTGCGGGAGGTTGTGGCCGGCGCACAGTGCCGGGTTCGCTATTTCGGATTGCCGGATTTTGCCGGTTATCGGATTCCGATGGCGGGCGAGCATAACCAGCGTAATGCGTCGGCAGTAGTTGTCTGCGCGAGCGAGTTGGGTTTGAGCCGTGAACAGATTCAGGCTGGCTTCGATAGTTTTACCGGTATCAAACGGCGGATGGAAGTGCGCGGTGAGGTTGCCGGTGTGACGGTGGTCGACGACTTTGCGCATCATCCGACGGCGTTAGTGGAGACGATCCGTGCGATTCGGCAGAAATATCCAGGTCGACGCTTGTGGGCGTTGTTTGAACCGCGCAGCAACACGACGCGGCGGAATGTTTTTCAGCGCGAGCTGGCTGAAGCGCTGGCGTTGGCTGATGGCGTGTATGTGGCGCGCGTGGACCGGTTGAACGAGTTGCCGGAAGCTGACCGGCTGAATCCCGAAGCGATCGTAGCTGGGATTCGCGAGCAGGGGAAGGTGGCCGGTTATTTGCCGGATGTGACGACGATTCTGGCGGCATTGGTGCCGCAATTGTGCGCCGGTGATGTTGTGGCGGTGTTTTCCAACGGAAAATTTGACGGCGTCCACGACAAACTATTACAGCGGCTGCGTCAATCGGCTTGATTTCTG
>JBAXAT010000284.1:0-3323 GCA_037142335.1 Verrucomicrobiota bacterium
GGTGACGATTGTGGAATTGCTCGCTGACATTTTGTTATTGCTCGATCCCGATGTGCGCCGGGAAGTTCGGGCCAACATGGAAAAGGAACTCGGCATCCGCGTCTTGAACGGCAAGGCGCTGGAGAAAATCACTGCCGACGCCACGGGCGTGCGCGGCAACTGCGGCGACGAAGTCCTGACCGCCGATTTGTTGCTCAGCGCCATTGGCCGCAAGCCGGTCACGGACGGCTTGAAACTTGAAAACACCGGGCTGAAGACCAACGAGCGCGGTTTCATTGAGACCGACGATTACTGCCGGACGAAGGTCGCCAACATTTTCGCCATTGGCGACGTAACCGGCAAAATCCAACTCGCCCACTACGCCACCGCTCAAGGTGTCGTGGCCGCCGAGAACGCCGTCAACGCGAAACCGCACAAACACGACACGCTCGTGCCGAACGTCATTTTCACCGCGCCCGAAGTTGGTATGGTTGGCCTCAGTGAAGACGACGCGAAGAAGCAGAACCGCGCCATCAAGACCGGTAAATTCCGTTTTGCCGGACTCGGCAAAGGTTTGGCAACCGGCGAGACCACGGGTTTTGTGAAGTGGATCGCCGATGCCAGCACAGATCAACTGCTCGGCGCGGCCGCAGTCGGGGCGCACGCAACAGAGTTGATCGCCGAAGCAACGACGGTCATCCGGTCGGAGTCAACCGCCGCCGAACTGGGCCGGACGATCCATGCGCACCCCACATTCAGCGAAAGCTGGATGGAAGCTGCGCACGCCGTCCATGGCGAGTGCATCCATGGCGAGCCGAAACGTAAGAAGTAACAGTCGGAGCAATCGCCACACGAAAACACGAAACTGAGTGTTGTGACAATTGGCGAACGCCGCTTATTTTTGCTTCACAGGTGTTGCCAATCAGTCGCGATTTTGTAACACAGACGGATCAGTCTTGGGCTTTCCCGAAAGGCGATTCATCAATCTCCAATTTCAACAGGCTCGGTTAATCAGGCTCGTGGTGACGGTGGCTTTGGTGATTGCGACCGGAGTTGCAGTCACACCCGCAGCGGCTGCCGCGTGGAAATTTGGCGTCATCGCCGATACCCAATGGACCATTGCTGACGACGGCAAAAACCCCAACACCTGCGCAGCGGACATCATCAAGCAGATCAATCAGCAGTTCATCAACCAAGGGGTCGAAGTGGTGATCGCGGTCGGTGATACGGTTGACCGTGGCAGCCAGACCAACATCGACACCCGCGCTCTCTATGCCTAGGATTTGTACAATGCCGGCATCGGTTTCTACCCGTTGCGTGGCAACCATGAAGCGGCTGAAAATCCTGACTATCTGACCTCGGGGACCGAGTTTCGGTATGCGTTCCCACAGATTGGTACCGGGACGAATAATGCCATTCCGGCTTGGATCACGGCCGGTTTGATTCCGGTGGCGGATCTTTCAAAAAATCCACCGGCGGGAAAAAGCGGCGCACCGTTTATTGTGGGAAATGATTTTTCCGAGCCGACCACGGTCAATCGGATCAACAACAGCGTCTCGTATTCGTTCGACCACCACAATGTCCGATTCATCCTACTGGATCAATTTGATGCGGCCGGCCGCCACTACCACAGCACGATATCCCAGCAGCAATCATGGATCAACAGTCGGCTGACCGATGCGCACCGACCGCCACATGCGATTGTTTTTACCCACAAAGACCTGCTCGGCGGCAACCACAAAGACAACCTGTTTGGTGGTCCGGCCGATGCCAATGATCCCGGCGATGCGTTCAACCCGGCGAACAATAGCAAGCAGGTGGGCATGGATGCCTTCATCACCGCCTTGGCCGACAACGGTGTCCGGTATTGCACCTCGGGCCACGATCATCAGCATTACCAGGCGCTCGTCAAAGCGCCGCTCACTGCCGGCAAATCTGTGCAGCAACTCATCGGCCAGTCGGCCAGTTCCAAGTTTTACAAACCGGTCGCACCGTTTTCCACCAACGACGTGCCGATCGCGCAGGAACTCGACCGGATCGGTTATTACATCTTTCAGGTGAACGCCGCGACCGTGACCGTGGACTACTATGCATCCGATATTAATTTTCCCCAAAGTCCACCGTTTGCAACCACCCCAGCACTGAACTTTGTGAAGCGTGCCAGTTTTGGTTACAGCTTGAACGGCCGGGAATTTTTGGTGGCACCGCGCCACTCATACACGGTGGTTCAGGATAATGTTCCGGCCGGCAATGGCTTCGTTGGTACGCGCGCCCAAATTCTCGCGGGCACAAACACCGGTGTACGCACAACCAATACCGGTCGTCCCTTGACCAAGGCCGTCAATACCGGCTGGGTGCCGGCCGAACCCGGTCTTGGCAGCGACGTGTTTCACCTCTGGGGACTTTCCGAAATTGGCACCAACGCAACTGACGTATTTACGCTGGCGCTGACATTTAAGACCAACAACGTGACCGTCGTGGAACTTGCGAGTGGCTTGTGCGGGCTCGCAAGTCCCGCTGCCAGCGGCAGCAACTGGATCAGGGCCGTGAACGCCAATATTGGCGGGAAAGCCACATTTGTCTTTGGTCCGTGGCAGAGCAGCTATGGTCTCGGCACCTACGGCGTCGACACCAACACACAGACCGCGTGGGCGGTTGTCAACCACGCCGGTGAGTTTGCTGTCAAAACCAAGTAATCGGGCAACCCTTCCAATTTAGCCTTGTTGGCGGGATCACTGCCACATGATTGTCACCGATTTGTCACCCCGCCTCCGTTGTTTGTCGTACTGATTCAGGTAACGTCAGGAACAGGAGGTGGTGTCATGAAAGCATTGTTTCTGGTCAATGGTACCGGGATGGGGCACATCACGCAAACGTTCGCGCTGGTCGAACTGTTTGCGCGGCACGGCGCGCCGTTGACGCCGGTGGCGGTGATGGTAACGAATTGCTCGCCATCCAAGGTGACGTTGCTACGCGAGTACTACAAATGCCCAGTTGTCGAGGCGCCATCGCTCCGGTTTCACACAAATGCCGCCGGCGAAATCTCACAGTTGCGTACCGCGTGGGGCAGCCTGTGCGATCTCGGAAATTGCCTGCGGTCAGTGACACAGCTCCACGCTTTGGTGGCGGAAACCAGACCTGATGTTGTCATAAATTTCTACGAAGCTTTAGGTGGATTTTATCATCTACGGCACCGGGTGGCGACGCCATGGATCGCAGTTGCCCACCAATACATGGTGGACCATCCGTCGTATCTCCGCTACGCGCGGTTCCACCCTCAGCGGCAGGTTCTGAAGTGGTTGACACGTCTTACCGGATTTGGTTCGAAGCTCCGGGTCGCGATG
>JBAXAT010000285.1:0-3310 GCA_037142335.1 Verrucomicrobiota bacterium
TGGAGAAATTGGAAGCAAAATGAAACGATTTGTTTTAGCATTTTTGAGCGCAGTCACCTTTGCGACAGCCGCAGAGGAATTAAGCGTTGCCGACAAAAAAACGGCAGTCGAAGCGAATCAGTTTTTCGAGCGCGGCAATAAATTTGTACAAGATAATTCGTTGCAGCGCGCCAAACTGGAATACCAGAAGGCATTAAAAATCTTCCCGGGCCACGTGGACGCACTCTACAACCTCGCAGTCACGTGCGAGAAACTCGGACAAAAGGACGAGGCGGTAGTGCATTACCGGCACTACCTAGACATCCGTCCAAACGATGTGGACGTATGGTCTCAACTTGGCGTCAGATACGACGAAGACGGCAAAAAAGCAGACGCACAAGCGGCTTACGAAAAAGCGCTGGCCATCGATCCGAAATTTGGTCCGGCACATAACAATCTTGGCGTACTATTGAAGGAGCGTGGCGATCTGGAGGCTGCGCAGAAGCATTTCGAAATCTTTGTGAAACTGGAAGAGGACGCCGGGCGACGCAACGGCGATGCATATTATAGCCTCGGCGTGATGCAGCTTGCACGCGGCCGCGTGAAGGAGGCAAAGCAATTACTTCAGCAGGCTCTAGATGTCGACCCATCGGTACCGTATTACAACAACGCGATGGGCGATGTGTATCTCGTCGAGGCGGAAATCGATATGGCGATTTCGGCGTATAAAAAGGCGCTGGAAAGAGATACAAAATATGCACTGGCCTACAGTGGTTTGGGCGATGCTTACCGCCTAAAGGGCGACCGAGTGGAGGCGGAGAAAGCCTACCGTCACGCACTAGAACTGCGAAATGATTACATCCTCGTTCACTATAAACTGGGATTACTTTTCGAAATCTCCAATCCCGGCACGGCGATAAAAGAGTTTGAAAATTACCTTAGTTCTGGTAAAACCGCTGAGTTCCAAGCTGAGGCGAAAGCCAAAATCGAGAAGCTCAAACAAGTGCAAACGAAGTAGGATTTACCATGTCACAACATCAAAGCCTCAAAGGTGGTTCGTCAAAAATTCAGGCGAAGCGTAATGTCATGAAACGCTTCGAACGCATCGAAGTGCTCAAAAAGCAAGGCCGGTTCAAAGACGGCCAACGCGTGTTCGGCTTGCCGAAAACGAAGCCCGAGTAGTGCTCGTTCGCCTTCAGAAATTTCTTGCAGAAGCTGGCCTAGGATCGCGCCGGTACTGCGAAATACTCATCACCGGCAGTAAGGTCAATGTCAATGGCCGGCCGGTTACTACGCTCGGCTCCAAAATTGATTCCGCTAATGATCACATCACTGTTGACGGACAGTTAGTCAGTATTGAGCGCAAAATCTACATCGCCCTCAACAAACCGGCTGGTTACCTCTGTACAAGTCAAGACCCAGAGGGTCGTCGGCGCGCGCTGGATCTATTACCGTCGGATTTACCGCGCTTGTACACAGTTGGCCGATTAGACTGCAATACAGAAGGACTGTTATTACTGACCAACGACGGCACTTTTAGCTTGCGGCTCACGCACCCGCGTTACAAGATGCCGAAGACGTATCGTGCGGAAGTTACCGGTACACTGCTGGATGACCAAATTACGCAGCTGTTGAAAGGCGTGATAAGTGAAGGTGAATTATTACGGGCCGAGAAAATTTTTGGTGTCCGACACGTCGGAGCAGGTACAGAGTTGCAATTGGTGCTCCGCGAAGGTAAGAAGCGGCAAGTGCGTCGGATGTTGGATGTGGTCGGTTGTCCTGTACGACGGCTCGTGCGGTTGTCGGTTGGAAAGATTTCTTTAGGTAATTTGAAACCAGGTCAATGGAGGTATCTGACAAATGAAGAGGTTCACAGTCTTATCGCTAATTAGTGCCGGCTTGATTGCCGGTAATGTTCGCGCTGATTCGATGAAGGTCGCTGAGGCGCCGGTAAGTGCACCAGCCATTACTAGTGATACCGGCAAAGTCCTCAAGGATAATGTAAACGTCCGTGCGCGCGCTGATAAAACCGCCGAAATTCTTGTTCAACTCAAAAAAGGCGACAGCGTCGAAGTGAAAGAACGCAAAGGAGATTGGCTCTGCATCGTCGCTCCAGCCCACACCAAATGTTTTGTTTCTGCCAAGCTCATCAAGGCCGGTGCGGCGATTAGCGACGCCGTCAATGTTCGCGGTGGTCCTGGCATGAACTTTAAAGAAATCGGCAAGCTCACAAAGGGCGAGAAGGTGGACGTCATTGAAACCAAAGGAGAATGGACGCAAATCAAACCGACAAGCAACTGCGTCGGCTGGATTGCAGCCGATCTTGTGGAAATTCTGCCGCCGACACCAACGCCCGCACCGATCCAAGTAATCGATACCACTCCAATTGCGGCACCAGTTGTACCAACTTTGTTACCGGTGCCAGCCCCACCAGTATCCGCACCGATTACTGTCGCTGATACGCACGATGAAGTTCACATTCAGTATGTCGTTAAGGATGGCTATTTAGCATCAATCAAAGAATTGAATGCACCGAGCGCATATGCGCTGATGACTGAAAATATTATGCGCCGTGAGTACATTATTGCTTACATTGATGCCCCGGCTAACACTCTCAGCCGGTATGATGGCAAACATGTCCGCATTCTCGGCAACCAGCGGTGGAAACACAGTGAGCGCACGCCGGTGATTGCCGTCGAGCGTTGTGAAATAATTTGGTGAAGCCGTGCCGGCGCGTCTCATTGATGGCAAAGCAATTGCCGAACAAATCAATACCGAAATCGCCGCCGCTATTGTCCGCCTAAAAGCGGAACGCAAAATCACACCAGGCTTGGCCGTCGTGTTGGTTGGCGACAACCCGGCTAGTCTTGCTTACGTCAGATCAAAAGACAAAATGTGCGCCCGGCTTGGAATGCACTCGTTGCGCGTCAACTTGCCGGCCACGACCACGCTCTCACAGCTGCTCGCCAAAATCGACGAACTCAATCGCGATTGCGCCATCCACGGCATCCTTGTCCAATCACCGTTACCGTCGCAGATTCCCGAAGAAATAATCTTTGCAGCCATTGATCCTACCAAGGATGTGGACGGCTTCCATCCGCTCAACGTTGGAAAACTCGCGCTCGGCGACGATACCGGCTTCGCACCTTGCACGCCGGCCGGTGTTCACCAGTTGCTCATCCGCAGCGGCGTTAAAATTGAAGGTGCGCACGTCGTTGTTCTAGGCCGTAGCCGAATCGTCGGACGACCAGTCTCATTAATTTTGTCACACAAAGCGCCAAATGCCAATGCCACTGTAACTGTCGCACACTCGCGCAGCCGGGATCTCGAC
>JBAXAT010000286.1:0-3307 GCA_037142335.1 Verrucomicrobiota bacterium
CGCCAGGGAAGTTGCGCTCTACGTCCAGCGCATCGCCGATAACAAACCGTACCTGACATTCTGGAGCTAATATGATCGTCTCGGACCTCAATAAAATCGAAGGCCGCCGGTATCCCGCGCGGCGCCGTACGCAAAACATTGTCGGTGCGTTTCGCCGGTTCAGGCCAAGAACTTCGCCGTCGGTAACGTCACGCTTGACCCGCAGGGCGGCCAGGTGCCGTGGCACAATCAGGAACAGGAAGAGGTTTACTTCATCGTCGAGGGGACCGGCGAAATGTGCCTCGGCAGTGAGCGCCAAATCCTGACGGCCGGCCAGGCTGCATACATTCCGTCGGGCGTCTTTCATCAACTCACCAACGTCGGCACCACGCCGTTGCGGATGATTTACATTTACGGTCCCGCTGGCGACGTGGCGCACTGGAAGCAAGAACTGGCCGGCACATTACCGAAAGCCGGCGTCGAAGCGCCGCCCTTACCGGCCGGCGCGCAATCGCAATGCACGGAGAAACCATAATGAACCAACCCATCATCCATAAACTCGGCATCATCATGAACGGCGTCACGGGCCGCATGGGGACAAACCAGCATCTCCTGCGTTCGATTGCCGCGATTATTAAACAAGGCGGCGTCAAGGTCAGCGAAACCGAGTTCATCATGCCGGATCCGATTTTGGTCGGGCGCAATCCGATCAAACTCGAAAAACTCGCCGCGCAAGCCGGCGTAAAACGCTGGACGACCAACCTCGCCGAGACGCTCGCCGACAAAGCCAATAGCATTTACTTCGATGCGCAGACGACCGACCGGCGGGTGGCCGGCGTGAAACAGGCCATTGCTGCCGGCAAACACATTTACTGCGAGAAACCGATTGCGACCACGACCGGCGAAGCGTTGGCGCTGTACCGGCTCGCGAAAAAAGCCGGCGTG
This sequence comes from Verrucomicrobiota bacterium, assembly GCA_037142335.1. Lineage (GTDB taxonomy): Bacteria > Verrucomicrobiota > Verrucomicrobiia > Palsa-1439 > Palsa-1439 > CAINDI01. Next base: position 925 of record JBAXAT010000286.1, read on the forward strand.
AAGAACGGCGTCGTGCAGGACAAACTCTGGTTGCCGGGCATGCTCAAGCTGAAAGTGCTGCGGGACACCGGTTTCTTCGGCAAGATTCTCTCGGTCCGCGGCGAGTTCGGTTACTGGGTGTTTGAAGGCGACCAGATCCCGGCACAACGGCCATCATGGAATTACCGGAAGGAAGACGGCGGCGGCATGATCATTGACATGCTGTGTCATTACCGGTACGTGGTCGATAATTTGTTTGGCGAAGTGCAATCGGTTTCTTGTCTCGGCACGACACATGTCGGCAAACGCTGGGATGAAGCCGGCAAGGCTTACAAGGCTACCGCCGATGACAGTGCCTACGCGACGTTCGAGTTGGCCGGCGGTATCATCGCCCACATCAATTCGAGTTGGTGCGTGCGCGTGCGGCGGGATGATTTGTTTGTGTTGCAGGTTGATGGCACAAAAGGCAGCGCCGTGGCCGGCTTACGCGATTGCTGGGTGCAACCGTACGGCGCGACACCGCGACCGGTCTGGAATCCTGATGTTGATCAGCCGCTGAACTTCTACGATTCGTGGCAGAAAGTTCCGCACCAGCAAACCTACGACAATGCGTTCAAGATTCAGTGGGAGATGTTTCTTCGGCATGTTGTGAAGAACGAACCGTTCCGCTGGAGTCTGCTCGAAGGCGCGAAGGGCGTGCAACTCGCCGAGAAGGCCCTCGAATCTTCAAAGCAGCGGAAGTGGATTACCGTACCGGAACTTAAAGGCTAGTCCTGAGTCCCGTGTCCGGAGTCTTGAGTCATGGCAAAGATTGAACGATTTGAAGATATCGCGGCTTGGCAGAAAGCGCGCGAGCTGACACGGGAGATTTATTGCATTACCAAGTCGGGTGAGTTTGCTCGTGATTTCGGATTGCGGGATCAGATTCGCCGGGCGGCAGTCTCAATCATGTCCAACATCGCGGAAGGCTTTGAACGCGGTGGTGACAAAGAGTTTGGCCAGTTTCTTGCCGTCGCTAAAGGCTCGGTTGGCGAAGTGCAAGCGCAACTTTATGTGGCGCTTGATGCCGGCTACGTAGACAAGAAAGTTTTTGCTCAGCTTTATGCTCTCGCTGAGGAAACTGGCCAACTGATTGGCGGCTTCATGAAATATCTGCAACAATCAAACTTGAAAGGTCCAAAATACAAATGAAGACTCAGGGCTCAGGACTCAGGACTCAAGACTGCAAGCGCATCGCGCTTGTCACCGGCGGTTCGCGCGGCATCGGCTTGGGGATTGCACAGGCGTTGCTGAAAGATGGCTTTGAAGTTGCCATCTGCGGCGTGCGGCCGACCTGCGACCTAAAAGATTTCTTCTACATCCAATGCGACGTGAGCGACCGGTTGGCGCGGGCAAAGATGCTCGACGCGATCCGGCAACGCTTCGGGAAGCTGCATGTGCTCGTCAATAATGCCGGTATTGCGCCGAAAGTTCGCGCCGACATTCTTGATGCAACCGAGGAAAGTTTTCAGCAACTAATCCAAACCAATCTGCAAGGACCGTACTTCCTCACGCAAGCCGTCGCGCGGTGGATGATCGAGCAACGGAAAGCTGATGCTGGCTGGCACGGTGGCATTGTCAACGTGTCGTCAATTTCCGCGACCGTCGCCAGCGTGAATCGCGGCGATTACTGCATCTCGAAAGCCGGTATCGCCATGGCGACGCAGCTCTGGGCCGCGCGGCTCGGCGAGTTTGACATCCCGGTGTATGAAGTTCGGCCGGGCGTGATTAAGACTGATATGACTTCAGTTGTTACAGAGAAATATGACAAACTTTTTGCCAGTGGTCTCGCCATTCAAGCACGGTGGGGAATGCCGGCGGATGTCGGCAAAGCTGTTGCGGCGCTGGCTCGCAGCGATTTTCCATACTCAACCGGGCAAGTGATACTCGTTGATGGCGGGATGACGGTTCAGCGACTCTAGTCTGGACATCCGGAGGCGTGCTTGACGTTTGGCCCAACGGCGGTTACAGTCGCACTTCTTAAAACGAACCAACAGGAGTTTAATTTATGGCAACTGCACCAGTAAAACCAGGCGTGACTAATGCGCGCCCCAAAGCAAAAGACGATAAAAAAGACGCCAAGGCCAAGGGCCCAGTATTTCCGAGCGAATTTGGCTCGCACGCGATGATGGTCAACGCCGAGTTGACTGAGAAGATTACGGCGGCTAAGCAGGATGCGACCGATCCGTGGCAGATTTTGACCGATGAGCGCGGCAATTACGCCACGCGCAAGCACCGGATTGATACCAGCATGGCCGACCCGAACCGCTTCGCCGACTTACCGGCTCGCGAGCAACAAGTTAAAGAATTGGCCTAACCGGTAATCCCAACGATTGCTTGAGCGTCAGGGCCGGTTGGCTCTGAC
>JBAXAT010000287.1:0-3304 GCA_037142335.1 Verrucomicrobiota bacterium
ATCCCATCGCCAACGACGGCGTCACCAGCGGCCAGTTGACCGGCATCACCATCACAAACGGATTGATTACCGGAGTCACGGTTGTGCCGTAAGTTGAACAGGCTTCCAGCCTGTTTACCGGATCGTAGGACATGCTTCCAGCCTGTTTACCGGCGCGAATGCGCAAGCTGGCAGCCTGCGCAACGAAGTTGACAGGCAAGATGCCTGTCCAACAACCGGCAGCACGATTGTGAATGGATTGATTACCGGAGTCACGACGATACCGTGAGGTGTTGGTAGGAGCGCCCTTCCGGGCGCGATGTTGCTGGCATTCTTACCGGTCGCGCCCGTAACGGCGCTCCTACGGTGAATCACACGGCGGCGCGAAATAGCGGGCACGCAATCTGGGGTCTGGAAAAGAGTTTGTCACCCTGAGCTTGTCGAAGGGTCTCTGTCCCGCTACACTCCCGCCATGCACCCGGTCATTATCCATCCCCGGCACCAGTCTTGACAAATCAGACCGGTTCTCTACTCTCGACACGACTTAGGTTTCACTACAAACGGATCTGACTATGATTTATCCATTCTGGGATGTGCCGACATTAAGGGGTCAGGCCATAGTAGTGACAAGCCATGAATCAGTCCGTTCTGCACGTTATGGAGACTTCCAATCGGCGTTGACTTGCCGGCGGTGCGAAGCTAGGTTGTCGGCATGAGCGGAAAAGAACTGATTACTATTGACCCGGCAATTCTGGGCGGTACGCCGGTCTTTAAGGGCACACGGGTGCCGGTGAAAACGCTGTTTGACTACTTGGAGCGCAATTACACGCTCGATCAGTTTCTCGACTGTTTCCCGTCCGTGACCCGGGAGCTGGCGCACGGGGTATTGGAATGTTCCGAGTCGGCGCTGTTGGCACCGGCGGCATGAACATTCTGTTGGATGAATGTGTGCCGTGGCCGCTCCGCCGGCTCCTGAACGGTCATACCTGCGCGTCGCCCCAGCAGCGTGGCTGGCGCGGTGTTCAGAACGGCGAGTTGATTCGCTTAGCGGAAGGAGCGTTTGATTTGTTCATTACCGCCGACCAAAACATCCGCTATCAGCAGAATCTGGCGAGTCGGCGTATTCCGATTCTGGAGCTGTCCACCAATGACGTGCGCCGGCTTGAGGCCGCCGCTGCACTCATCCAAACGGCTGTGGCCGCAATGCGTCCCGGCGATTTTCGGATTCTTGAAATCCCCTGATTCCTGAAGCCCGAAGCCGTAATGTCAGCCGCCCCGGCACCAGTCTTGACAAATTTGACCGGTTCTCTACTCTTGACACGGCTTAGGTTTCACTACAAACGGATTCAATTATGATTTATCCATTCTGGGACGTACAGACAGGCTACGGAGTTTTGATGGCAATCATCGCCGTCGTTCACGTCTTCATCTCGCATTTCGCTATCGGCGGAGGACTGTATCTAGTTGTCACCGAGCAACTGGCACGCCGGCACAACGACGCGCCGACGCTGGCGTTTCTGCAAAAGCTCACCAAGTTCTTCGTGCTAGTCACGCTCGTGGCCGGCGTGCTGACCGGCGTCGGCATCTGGTTCATCATCGGCCTACTCAACCCACTCGCTACCGAGGCGCTCATTCATAATTATGTCTGGGGCTGGGCGACCGAGTGGACGTTCTTCGTCGGCGAGATTGCCGCCGCGCTGATTTATTATTACGGCTGGAACAAAATGTCGGCCAAGGCGCACATCATCGTTGGCTGGATTTATTTCATCTTCGCCTGGCTGTCGCTGGTCGTCATCAATGGCATCATCACTTTCATGTTAACCCCCGGCAAGTGGTTGGCCACCGGCGATTTCTGGGATGGCTTCTTCAATCCGACCTACTGGCCGTCGTTGGTCATGCGCACCGGCGTCTGCGTGATGCTGGCCGGGTTGTATGCGTTAGTCGTCGCGGCCCGGCAAGCCGCCGGTGACTTCAAGACGCGCATCGTCCGCTACTCGGCGACGTGGGGCCTGCTCGGTCTCGCCGTAACGGCCATCGCGCAAGGCTGGTATCTCAAAACCATTCTGATCACGCTCACGACGAAAGTCCTACCGGGCCCAGTACTCGCGCTCCGGTCAGCGGCGTGGCTGGCGATTGTGATTGGCGGCTTGCTCTTGCTGGCGTGGGTGCTGGCGCGGCGCTTACCGGTCGTCATCGCGGTGTTATTGATGGCGGTCGGACTGGCGTGGTTCGGGGCATTTGAATCGTTCCGCGAATCCGTCCGCAAACCGTACGTGATTACCGGTTACATCTACGGCAACGGCGTCGAAGTTGCCAAGACCGACAAGTATAAAACGGAAGGCTACCTCGCCCAAATCCCGTACCGGACCGGCGCTGACGGCGCGGATTTGTTCCGGCACTCCTGCCGGAGTTGCCATACGATTGATGGTTACCGTCCGCTCAAGCCGGCCTTTGACGGCACCGACCAAAAATTCATCGCCGGCGTTGTTCGCGGCGCGCAGTTGCTAAATGCTAACATGCCACCGTTCCTCGGCACGCCGGCCGAGGCCGACCAAATTGCCGCTTACATTTACAAGCGCGTTGATCAGCGTCCGCTCGACCAGATTTATCCGGCGGCCGGTTTGGGCCGGCAGGCCTTCACAATCCGGTGCGCCAAATGTCACAAGCTGGGCACAGCGAGCGACAAATCAAAATCGTTTGCCGGCCAAAAATGGTATTGGAAAGGACTAGTTGGCAGAGACCTACAACCACGGTCACGATGATCAGGGGAACCGGAACGGGTCCGATGAAACCGGTGGACAATGCAAGGAAAGGTTCGGGTATGCCCATGATCGTCTCGGCATTGGTGTACCATACGGCAAGACCGCTGCAGATCGTCATAGTTGCCAAGGTGACGATGAATGAAGGCATCCGAAGAACCACGACGGAAAATCCATTTATCGCTCCGACGAGGATTCCGATGGCCAGCATCGTCAATAAAGCGGCCGGAATCGCCCAGGGGCTTCCTCCGAGGAATCCCCCGTTCTCTGTCATGATGGATGATCCAACGACGCTCGAAAGGGCGATCACGGCCGTGCTCGAGAAATCAATTCCGCCATTCAACACCACGAAGGTGACTCCGCAGGCAACCACCGCGAGAACGCTCGATTGGATGAGAATGTTTGACAAATTATAGGCGGAGAAGAAGTTCGGCACGAGCAAAGAAGAGACCGCCGCGAGGGCGATGAGAAACGACAGTATTGGCTTCGCCTCGGCCATCGCGATGAATCGTGTTCCCCGCCCGATGATTTTTCCACCCTCCGGCAATCCAACCTTCCGCCATTTA
>JBAXAT010000288.1:0-3302 GCA_037142335.1 Verrucomicrobiota bacterium
GTCATATGCTCTTATCTCTCAGTTGTGACCCAAACACAAAGTTTCGGATAGGCTCTCTTCCAGCTTGTAATTGATTCGGAATAGTGGTTTTGCGGAGTGCAGAGGCGTGTTTCTGTATTGGCGTAGTGCTTTTGCGGAGTCCTGCGGCGTGTTTCTACATCAGAGCGGGTGTTTTGCGGAGTGTTGAGGCTTGTATTTATCACCGGTCTGCCGCCGTCCCGGCGGCTTCACACGCGCTCAGCTTGCAGGGCACGACTCCCAAATAAGATGGCCGGCAGATTGAACTTACGCCAGTGGCAGGCTGAAGTAAAAGCGGCTGCCTTTTTCCAACTCGCTCTCAACCCAGACTCTGCCACCGTGCGCCTGGATGATGTGCTTGACGATGGCGAGGCCGAGGCCGGTGCCGCCGAGTTCCCGGCTGCGGGCTTTGTCTACCCGGTAAAACCGCTCGAAAATCCGCGGCAGGTGTTCGGCAGCGATACCGGGGCCGTTGTCGGCCACACAGACTGTGAGAAAATCGTTAGCTCGTACAGCCGAGACATTGATCAGGCTACCGGCCGGTGTGTATTTGATTGCGTTGTCGATCAAATTTACAAGGACTTCATGCAATCGCTGAAAATCGGCAGATACCGCCGGTAAGTCAGACGGGGTTTCCAAGCTTATAGTAATATTTTTTTCTCGGGCACGTTGGCTAAGTTCTTCAACGACTGCCGCAATCGTCGCCCGTATAAAAACCGGCTTGCAATCAAGTTTGACCTGTTGCGATTCAAGCGCGGAAATGCTGAGCAAATCATCAATCAACACCTCCAGCCGGTGTGTGTGGCGCTGAATGGTTTCCAGAAATTGCCGCCCCGTCGCGGCGTCGGGCGGCTCCTCGTCGAGCAGCGTCTCGACGTAGCCTTTGATCACTGCCAGCGGCGTGCGCAGTTCGTGGCTGACGTTGGCGACGAAATCTTTCCGGATATTTTCGAGCTGTTTCAACCGGCTGATGTCGTGGAAGACCACTACCACGCCGGTCGTGCCGGTCAACCGGCCAGCTTGGACTGTGAATACGCGGCCAGCCGGTTGCAGAAATGTCAACTCACGAGCGGCCGGCGCGGCCCCGATTAGTTCAGCCAAACCGGCATCACGAAATACTTCGAGAACTGTTTTTCCAAGCGCCTCATCAGTAAGTCCGAATGCTTGGCGAAGCGCCGCATTGAGCAGGCGCAGCCTGCCATTGGCGTCCACAACCAGCACACCTTCCGTCATGCCGGCAAGAATACCGGCGAGATGCGCCTTCTCACTGGTGAGTTCCCAAAGTCGGGTTTCGAGTTGCCGGGACATTTGATTGAGCGCGCCGGCCAATTCTCCGACTTCGCCAACTTCTTGCTCAGGCGCGCGGCCGGTAAAATCACCAGCGGCCACGCGAGTCGCCATCCGCCGCATCGTTTCAATTGGTTCACTGGTCCGCAAAGCCAGCCAAAAAATCAATGGCAATGCAATCAAGCCAACAATCGCACTCGCACTGGCAATCGTCCGCCGAACTTGGCGAACAGTTTCAGCAATATTATCTAACGGTAAAGCGACACGGATGATTTGATTCGAATCGAGTACGGCAACATACAGCAAATCTACGTGAATTGTGTCGCTTGGACGAGTCACACTGCCAACACCATTCTGAAGCGCGCTTTGAACTTCTGGCCGATTCAAATGGTTGTCGAGTTGGTCGAGCGGCTTTTCAGATTCGGCAATTACAGTGCCGTCGCGTTGAATGACAGTTATGCGCAAACCGGTATCTTTGGCCCACACCCGCACGGCGGTGTTCAATTCCGTGACTGACGTACGCTGGACAAGAGCCGCAACAAACCGGGCATCGCGTTCAAGATCAGAGTGAATTTTGGCAGAGAGAAACGCCGGAAGACTAAGGTCGAGACACACGTTTATTGCCAGCAGTAGCACCACCAGTACAGCCGCTACAGCCGTAAACCACTTCCATCGCAACGGCAAATGTAAAGTACTCACGAAGTAAACCGGTAGCCGACACCGCGAATGGTTTCAATCCAATCTGCCGCTTTGCCAAGTTTCTCACGAAGCCGGCGGACGTGCGTATCCACGGTGCGCGTGTCGACATCACCTTCATAGCCCCACACATCGGTTAACAGTGCATCGCGAGTCTGGACACGCCCACGGCGCTCGAGCAGCATTACCAAGAGCTTGAACTCGGTAGCAGTCAACTCGATAGGCTTGCCTTTGAAAGTGGCTTCGTGCTTAGCGAGATCGACAACGAGATCAGCGTGCTTAAGAATTTCGTTTGGCACAGCCTTACCGGTAGCGCGACGCAAAACTGATTTCACTCGCAAGGCGAGTTCACGCGGACTGAAAGGCTTGGTGATGTAATCGTCCGCTCCGAGCTCAAGGCCAACGATCCGGTCGACTTCCTCAGCTTTGGCAGTGAGCATGATGACTGGTATCGCTGACGTTTTTTGGTCGGCCTTGAGCTGCCGGCAAACCTCAGTCCCATCCAGCCCCGGCATCATTAAATCAAGAATAACTAACGCCGGTAACTCATCGCGAACTTTTTGCAGCGCTGTATTGCCATCGCGTGCAGTCAAGGTTTTAAAGCCGGCTTTCTGCAGGTTAAAGACCAACAGATCGACCACATCCGGTTCGTCATCTACAATTAGAATAGTGTCAGGCATTGGGAGATTGATGCCGGATATCACGGCCTTCGTAAAGATAAACCACTTCCTCAGCGATGTTGACGGCGTGGTCGCCAATGCGTTCGAGACTGTGGGCGATACCGTTTAAGCTCAAGGCGCGCGTGATAGTATGCGGATCTTCGAGCATAAAACTGGTGAGTTCCCGGTGAAGCTGGATTTCAAGCTGGTCCACTTTGTCATCACTCTTGATGACCTGTTGGGCGACATCGATTTTGCCGTAGACAAAGGCATCGAGCACAGTGCAGATCATACCGCATGACAAATCGGACATGCGCGGAATGTCGACGAATGGCTTGAGTTGCGGCTCGCGGTTCAACGCTTGCACGCGGTTGGCGATATTGACCGCCTGGTCGCCGACTCGCTCCAGTTCGGCAGCAATTTTCATGATGACGATGAGGAAACGCAAGTCGCGTGCCTTGGGCTGACGGAGCGCAATCAATTCGACACAGCGCTCGTCAATTTCTTTTTGTAAGTTATCGAGTTGACTGTCACCATCAAGGACATGTTGTGCGAGGACATCGTCGCGTTGCACAAGGCCCTTAAGCGCCGTCACCACCGCCTGCTCTGCCAGCGACGACATCCGCAACAGCAGATCCTTGG
>JBAXAT010000289.1:0-3293 GCA_037142335.1 Verrucomicrobiota bacterium
GGTACCACGCCGAGACCGCCGCCAACGCTGATGCGAAAACCGCGCCGGCCATCCCGGCACACGGCTTGCGCGCCGAAATCGTTAATCCCCAATCTGGCGTGGTCGGTCGGGCAACCTTCGAAGGCGATTTTGAATTTGCGCGGCATATTCTGGCAGACCGGGTTGCGCAGTAGAAATTCGTTCACCGCCGCGGCGTGCGGCGTCACGTCAAACACTTCGTCCGCGGCAATGCCGGCGAACGGACAGGCGGTGACATTGCGGACGGTGTTGCCGCAGGCTTCACGCGAGGTCAAACCGCTTTCGGCGATCAGACGCATCAAAGCCGGGACGCGGCGTTGCTCGACATTGTGAAATTGCAAATCCTGCCGGGTGGTGATGTGCGCAATCCGCAATGGCGTGAACTCCTCGGCGGCATCAGCCAGACATTCCAACTGATCGGCGGTCAGCGCGCCGTACCGGATTTTGACCCGGATCATATGCTGATCCGTCGAGTTGCGAATGCCGTATACGCCGTTTTCGCGGCAGAAGCGTTTGAAATCCTCGGGGTCGTTGCCGCCTTGTTGCAGTGTGGAGATTTCTTGCTCGAAGCGTTTTAATTCGACTTCTTGCGCCGGTACAATCGGAAGTTTTTTCCAAATACTCATTGTCACAATGATGACTAAGTTGGCGCGCGACGCAACTGAAATCTGTGGCCAACCGGCACCAAACTTGACCTGGCTGCACAAGATTGCTGTCCATTTTTGCCGGGCACGGTACAATGCCGGCATGGACACTCCGCAACGCCAATCCGGTTTCGCCGTGCTCGTCGGCCGTACCAACGCCGGCAAGTCGACGTTGCTCAACGCGCTCGTCGGCAGCAAAATCGCCATCGTCACCCCGAAGCCGCAGACCACACGCGATACCTACCACGGCATCGTCACGCGGCCGGCCGGCCAGATTGTGTTTGTCGACACGCCCGGCATTTTTCAGACACAACCGAGCCGACTCGTCGCCAATCTCCATCACAAAATCCGCGACGCCATTGAAGGCATTGACGTGATTGTGCATGTCGCCGACCCGACACGCTCGATTGGCATTGAAGACCAGCGCGTCACCTCCATTGTCGAACGCGTCCCGCACCCGCGGATTCTGGTCATCAACAAGCTCGACCAATCGAATCGGCCGTTCCGTGAGAGCTGGCTGGAACGCGGTCCGCAATACTCCAGCGTCATCGAACTCTCCGCGTTGACCGGCAAGAACGTGGAATCACTCATCACCGCCATCTTTCAACATCTGCCGGTCGGTCCGCTGAATTATCCTGAAGGCCAGCTCAGCAACGTCACACACGAATTTTGGATTTCCGAAATCATCCGCGAAAAACTCTTCCTGATGACTTCGCAAGAGGTGCCCTACACCGCCACCGTCCAAGTCGAAGAGGTAACCGACCGCAAAGACAAAGCCGGCAAGCCGCTCGTCCACATCCGGGCGGTGATTCTCACGACCGATGACCGGTATCAACGCATGCTCATCGGCCAAGGCGCCAGTAAAATTCGCGACATCGGCAGTTTCGCTCGCAAAGAGCTCGAAGTCGCCTTGAACAAAAAAGTCTTTCTCGATCTCACTGTCCTCATAGACAAGGACTGGATTGACAAGCAACGCTGACCGGTAAATCTCGCTTCTCTGGATGCGCCAGATGTGTCAGACTGCCGGTATGAAACGGATTCAACGGATTGGTATTTTTACAGGTGGCGGCGACGCGCCGGGACTCAACGCAGTTGTGCGCGGCGTCGTCAAAGCCGCCATCCACACCCACGGCTGGCAGGTATTCGGATTTTACGACGCGTTTCGCGGCCTCGTCAGCGGCGCCGGACGCTGGCTGAAGTGGGAAGACGTGTCAGGCATCCTCACACAGGGCGGCACGATTCTCGGCACGACTAATCGCGACAATCCATTCGATTACGTGGCCGATCACCGGTTCCCTGAAAAACGACGCAACGCTTCCGACAATGTTGTTCGCAATTACCGGAAGTTGAAGCTCGACGCCATTGTGGCTGTCGGCGGCGATGGCACATTGCAATGTGCCTTCAAAATGTCAAAACTCGGTATGCGCTTCGTCGGCGTACCAAAGACGATTGACAATGATGTGCGCGGTACCGAACTGACCTTCGGTTTCAACACCGCCATGAACACCGCGACCGAAGCGGTGGACAAACTCCACACCACCGCCTTCTCGCACCACCGGGTGATGTTGCTTGAGGTCATGGGCCGCACTGCCGGTTGGCTTGCTCTCGGCACCGGCGTGGCCGGCGGCGGCGATGTGATTCTGATTCCCGAAATCCCCTACCGGGTCGAAGCGGTCTGCGCCAAAATCCACGAACGCGTCCGGCAAGGTAAACATTTCAGCATCGTCGTCGTGTCCGAAGGCGCGAAACCGGTCGGCGGGCAGGTCGTCGTCCGCCAACGGGTTGCCGGTTCGCCAGAAGCGATCAGGCTCGGTGGCATCTCAGCAGTGTTGGCGCAACAGATCGAACAGCACACCGGCATCGAGACCCGGTACACAATCCTCGGCCATCTCCAACGCGGCGGCGCACCGTCGCCGTTCGACCGGTACCTCGCCACTGAATTCGCCACTGCGGCCATCGAATTGCTCGCGCAAAACAAGTTCAACCGGATGGTTTGCCTCCGCGCCGGGCGGCTCAATAATATCCCTTTGAGCATCCCCGGCTCCAAGCCACGCATCATCGAACCCGACCACCGGACACTTAAGCTTGCTCGCTCCATCGGCGTCAGTTTCGGTGACGAATGAAGTGCGGGATTTGACTTTCCGGGACCGTCTCCGTAGGTTGGCTTCACAATGACTTCCGGCGAATGTAAACAACGGCTGGCGTTTCTAGGTTTAACACAGCAAGACGCGCAATTACTACAGGCGCTGCGGCCGGTGCTGGAGCCGCAGGTTAACGCCGTCGTGGAGGCATTTTACGCGCATTTGCTGAAGTTCCCGGCCACGGCCGAATTACTGCGCGATGCTGCGACGGTTGCGCGAATCAAACAAATCCAGCAGGACTACTTACTCCGCATTACTGACGGTAATTTTGACGAAGCCTACTTTGCGGACCGGCGCCGCATCGGACAGGCTCACGAACGCGTTGGGTTGGGTTCACGCTGGTATTTGATGGAGTCCGGTCTGCTGTTTAATCTGTTGACGCCACTCATCCGCCAGCATTTTGCGGGTGACAACGAGCGCGCGGACGCCACCGTGGCGGCCTTGGCAAAAGCGTTCAGCCTCGATGCCTCACTCGCCACCGAAGCGTACA
>JBAXAT010000290.1:0-3282 GCA_037142335.1 Verrucomicrobiota bacterium
CAGTGAAGCCGTGGAACTATTCCCAGCTCTTGGAGACATGTTTTATTTGCCAGCCCGCCTGTTTTTGGCGCCGTTCCATTATGGAACGTTTCGATGGGTTTGATGAATCCTTGCGATATGTCATGGATTATGACTACTGGCTGCGCATCGGTGCGAAATGTTTATTCGGTTTTTTGGATGAGAAACTAGCCGGTTCACGTTGTCATCGATCCGCCAAAAGTTTTGCTGCAGCCGCGGCCGCTCAACAGGAAGGAATGAAATTATTGCAACGGTATCATGGTGGACGGATTCCAATTCGCTGGATCATCGCCTATGCGCGACATTGCGCTGAAAAACGTCTCACGGTCAATGGCACCGGCAGCTGGCAATGGCTGCAGTTTGCAGCAACCTACTGGTGGCATTTATTGTGTCTGTCACCACAAATGACCACTGGTGGCTGGCAAACATTGCAACACAAGTTATTGCCACCCTATCCCAGCGCGCGGCTTCGACGGAATGATCCCATTGCCGCATTGCGACGAGATCTTTCTTCGAAAGCTTGAGAAACTGAGACTGTTTTACATTCTGCCTGTGATAAACAGCTGAATTGCTCCATCGTGGATGAAGTCGCAGTTCAACGGGAAATTTACCGGATAATTACCGGCCGGTGGCTCAACAATCTAGCTTGTCAATTTTTCGTTTGGCGGTATGTTTGAGTCGCGGTTCAGAATGAGTGATGGTTGGTTAATTATTAAGGATTTTACCGGCAACTAATGCTGACTTCTCAACACAGTCGGATGCCTCGCCGCAAGCTACTACTGGCGGTACTGGACGCGATTTTTACGGCGCTGGCCATGTTGGCGTCCGTGATACTGCGCTTGGGATTGGTGGATGGTCTGAATTATTTTAAAACCCACTGGCCGGCGGTCACGATGGCTTGGCTTCTCTTTGGGGTTTCCTACTATGTCAGCGGATTGTACGATACTGAGCGTCTGCACCGGGTCGGACGCACACTGACAAGCACGTTTATCGCCGTCAGCATTGGGATGGTGATGATGATGGCATTATTTTACGCGGCGCTTTCTGAGCAAATACTCGGGCGCATGATTTTCGCTGGTTACGCGCTTTTTGTTTTCGCATCAGTGCTGTTGACGCGCTTGATTTACATTGCCGCCAGCTATCGTGGCTTGATGGCGCAACGCTGTCTGATCATTGGCACTGATAGCGAGGCGCGCAAGGTTGTGGAACTGGTGGAAAGTCGGGCTCGTGCCGACATCCGGATTCTCGGCTTGATTAGTTGTGGCCACGATCACGAACAAATCGGCAAATTCATCAGCAATTATCCCGTTCTTGGCTCTCTCGAAACCGTCGAAAGATTCGTCCAGCTTTACAACGTCGAGCGCTTGATTATTGCTGCTTCGACGGACGCAGAACCGGGCTTACTACGCCGGTTGCGCACCTTCCGGTACCGGGGGATGGCGTTGGTGGATTTCGTTTCGCTATACGAGGAACTAGCGCAGGAGATTCCGGTTGACCATATCAATGACGAATGGCTCTTCCACGCCTCGATGAATAATTCGCGCATTCACATCCGCCGTCTGAAGCGCCTCCTTGACATCCTCACAGCTATAATTGGATTGCTACTGACTTCGTGGCTCATGCTACTCACGGCGGTCTTGGTTAGAATCACATCGAAAGGGGAGGTGTTATTTCGTCAGGAGCGCTTAGGCCGTGACAGTCGGCCGTTCACGCTGATGAAGTTCCGTACCATGCGCGAAAACGCCGAAAGTCAGACCGGTCCGGTCTGGGCGACGGATAACGACCCACGCACCACTTGGCTCGGCAAATGGCTCCGCAAATTCCGCATTGATGAACTCCCACAACTCATTAACGTCCTCCGCGGCAACATGAGTCTCGTCGGCCCGCGTCCGGAACGCGCCGTATTTATCCAAAAACTTTCCGAAGCCCTGCCCTTCTATTCCGAACGTCTGCTGGTCCCGCCTGGCATTACCGGCTGGGCGCAAGTCATGGCGCCCTACGCCGCCAGCATCGACGATTCCAAACGCAAATTGCAGTACGACCTGTACTACATTAAACACATGTCGTTCACTCTCGATATTCTCATTTTTGCAAAAACAATCCGCACCATTATTTTTGGTCGCGAACGGCACCGTGGCACAGCACCCATCTAATCCGTCGTAACCACACCATCAGCTTGATTACCACCGCTTGAAAGAGTATCTCGATCTGGTCAAACTAGCTCTTGACCGTGGCACCCGCAAACCGAGTCGCACCGGTATTGAAACTATCGCCTATTTCGGTGCACATTACCGGGTCGACCTCGCCAATGGCTTTCCACTACTGACCACCAAGGAAATCGTCTGGACCTCCTTGCTCCACGAACTCCTCTGGTATCTTTCCGGTGAAGACCATATCCGCAACCTCCGGCAACACACCAAAATCTGGGACGCTTGGGCCGATGAAGCCGGCAACCTCGACACCGCCTACGGCCGGTATTGGCGCCGATTCCCGCATCCGTACCGGGACGCCGACGGTAACTGGCAAGTCCGCGAAGTTGACCAAATCCAATTCATTCTCGACACCCTCCGTACCGAACCGACCAGCCGCCGGATGGTCGTTACCGCGTGGGAACCCGGCAACGCCACCACTAGTAAGTTGCCGCCGTGCCATTACAGCTACGTCTTCAACGTCCAAGACGGCCGGCTCAACTGCCACCTCACCCAGCGCAGCGGCGACATCGCTCTCGGCATCCCGTTCAACCTCGCCTGCTATGCCACGCTCACGCAAATCCTCGCCGAACAGGTCGGTCTTTCCGTCGGCTGGTTCAGCCATACCATCGTAGACGCGCACATCTACACTGCCACACCCGGCAGTGGCAAAGAGGCTTACGACCACATTCCCGGCCTCCGCGAACAACTCAAACGCGAACCGCGCCCCCTGCCCCGTCTAATTATCGCCAAGAAGCCGTTGGCCGAACTCAAGTTCGAAGATTTCCGCATCGAAGGTTATCAACCACAGCCACGCATCAAATTCAAAGTCGCCGTATGAAGATTATCATCATCGCCGCCCTCGCCGATAACGGCGTCATCGGCGCCGCCGGCAAGATTCCGTGGCACATCAGCGACGACCTGAAACGGTTTAAGCGCCTCACGCTTGGCTACCCGATTATCATGGGTCGCAAAACCCACAATTCGCTTGGTAAACCATTACCGGGTCGGCGCAACCTCGTCCTCACGCGCGGCGCGACCATTCCCGGCGTCGAATGTTTTGCCAGTCTCGATG
>JBAXAT010000291.1:0-3281 GCA_037142335.1 Verrucomicrobiota bacterium
TGGTGCTCGGCTTGGCAATCAGTGGCAACCGGGAATCAATCCGCTTTTCAGTCGCGCCGAACGTGGAAAATGACATGTAAAAAATCAGCAAGATCAGAATCGTGTCGATCATCGGAATGATTTCGACGCGCCCACGTTTCGGAGTGCGGCGTTGAATCTTCACTTAATCTCCGATGTGGTGAAGGTTATGTCCGTGATCCTCATCTTGGCACAGGCCCTCATGAATGCGCTCAGATCGGTATAGGTCATCTCCCGGTTACCGCGCAAGATGAGAGACATATTCGCATACCTGGGATCTTTTTCACGGATGCGCTGAAGGAACGGTGGCACCTCATCAATTGTGTATTTCTGCTTATCAATATACACTTCATCCTTGTTGTACATGTTGATAATGACCTGATTCGGCAACTGTTTAAATTCATCGCCAGCACGCGAGTCCGGTAACTTGAATCCATTCTCCTTGCCGGCCTCCGCAAAACGTGAAAACGTCATGTAGAAAATCAGTAGAATCACAATCGTGTCGATCATCGGGATAATCTCGATGCGACCGCGTTTGATTCGGCGGCGCTTCAGCTTCATAGGTGGCGGTTAGCCTTCGGCGGACTGCTTGAGGATAACCATTACTTCGCTGAGACCTTTTTCCATGTCCATAAGGATGGCCTCTTTCTTGCCGGTAAAGTAGTTGTATGCAAATAGCGCTGGGATCGCGACTGCCAGACCGGACGCGGTATTAATCAACGCTTCAGAAATCCCGCCGGCTAACTTAGTTGGGTCGCTCATGCCGATTGCAGCGATAATACTGAACGAACGAATCATTCCAACGGTTGTACCAAGCAAGCCAATCAGCGGGCACAGGGTAACCATCGAATCAAGTTGCGGTAGGAATTTTTCCATCGAAATCAACTCCTTGGTCACTGTGCCTTGGACGAGTTGTTCCACTTGTTCCGGTGTATAACCGTCTCGCGATGCTGTCAGCGCTGCGCGAAGAACCGTTCCGGCTACACCTGGCGCGTGTTCAATTGATGTTAAGGCTTCAGAAAGCGTGCCGGCTTGTTTGATTTTTGTGACCATCTCGTCAGCATTCCCGCCCGCCTTGCGGTAATACATTAATCGTTCCGGAATCAAGGTGAACGTAAAGATGGAACATCCGATGAGCAGGAAGAAAACATATGGCGGTGTCATAGCGACATCCCAGAGCATTGAAAATGCGCTTTTCTCTTTCTTCTCACCACCGTCTACCGGCGGTGCTTCCTGCGCAAATACGCTGGTAACCAAGCTGAAAGCCAAAACGGCAAGGCACAGCGTTGAGGTGATACGAAAAACACGACGCGATGTTAGCATAGTATCCTCCAAAAGTAGGCAACGCCCACGGTTGTCATTCGCTATATATAGTCACTGATTGCACACATGGCAACCAGCTTTTGCGCTTAAAGCGCGTCGCTTTTATTTCGCAGCGGCGTCTTTTTCGGCCATCGCAGCCCGGCGGCTAAGCTTAATCTTGCCACGGTCGTCAATGCCGAGCACCTTCACATCCACTTCGTCACCGAGTTTCAGAACATCTTCAACACGCTCAATCCGTCGGTCGGCAATTTCACTGATGTGCAGCAATCCGTCTTTCTCCGGTAGGATTTCAACGAATGCGCCAAACTCTTTGATGCCGACAACTTTTCCGCGATAAATCTTACCAACTTCGGCTTCCGCGGTGATTGCCATGATTTGCTCAATAGCACGTTGGGCGCCTTCGGCATTTGCTGAGAAAATCCGAATCGTGCCATCGTCTTCGATATCGATTTGGCAACCGGTGGCTTCAACAAGCCCTTTGATGACTTTCCCTTGCGAGCCGATGACTGCCCCGATTTTTTCAGGATTAATCTTGATCGAGCTGATACGCGGCGCGTACTTCGACATTTCCGCCCGCGGGCCGGCAATGGCTTGTGCCATGACTTCGAGAATTTTCAATCGGGCTTCGCGCGCCTGCTCAAACGCTTGTTTTGCGAGCGTGTGGCTAAGACCGGTCAGTTTCAAATCCGTCTGGAAACCGGTGATGCCTTTTTTCGTACCAGCAACTTTAAAATCCATGTCGCCGAAATGATCTTCAGAGCCGAGAATATCGGTAATCATTACCGACTTTCCGGACTTCTCGTCGGTCACCAAACCAATCGAGATACCTGCAACCGGATTCTTTAGCGGCACACCGGCATCCAACAATGCCAATGTCGCACCGCAAACCGACGCCATCGAAGTCGAACCGTTTGACTCCATGATTTCAGAGGTGCAGCGAATGGTGTAGGGAAAGTCGTTCTCTTCCGGGATCACTGCTTCAATCGAACGTTCCGCTAACGCGCCGTGGCCGATTTCGCGGCGTCCCGGTGAGCCAGTCCGACCGGTTTCACCGACGCTGAACGGCGGGAAGTTGTAATGGAGAATGAACCGCTTGACGGTGGGTCCGCCGGTATAGCCATCCATGTCCTGTTCGTCGGATTTAGAGCCAAGCGTGGTCAATACCAACGCCATCGTCTCACCGCGACCAAATAAACCGGTGCCGTGCGGACGGGGTAACAAGCCGACTTCTGCCGTGAGCTTGCGCAAATCTTTCGCGCCACGACCATCGGGCCGTTTGTTGTTCAGAATCGAACTACGAATCGCGTCGTTTTCGATTCTGTGAAGTGATTCGCTGAGTTCAAAGGGAGTCACATCTGGGAATTTCAGTTTAAGCGTATCCACCATCTTTGTCTTAAGCGCGTTAACAGCGGCTTGCCGTTCAAGTTTTTTCTCGGTGAGAATCGCGGCCAAAATATCTTTGCCGATGAGTGACTGTGCTTCTGCGAAAACTTCTGAGCGGATTTTCTTCAATTCCACTTTGCGCTTCGCCTTACCGGCTTTCTGTTGCAACTCACGGATGCCGGCAACAATCTTTTTGACTTCGAGATGGGCGAAATCAATCGCGGTATTCAATTCCGCTTCTGGAATTTCTTTGGCCGAACCTTCGATCATCACCAAGTCGTTGTCGCTGCCGACATAGATCAGGTCGAGGTCGCTATCTTTACGCTGGGCGTTAGTGGGGTTGGCAATCAATTGACCGGCCACGCGAGCGACGCGAACGGCGCCGATTGGGCCAGCCCACGGAATATCCGAGACGCTCAAGGCCGCCGATGCGCCGTTGATGGCGAGCATGTCGGGATCGTTTTCGCCATCGGCGGAAAGCAAGGTCGCGATGATCTGCGTGTCGTTGTAAAAACCTTCCGGGAACAATGGACGGCAGGGGCGGTCAATCATTCGGC
>JBAXAT010000292.1:0-3277 GCA_037142335.1 Verrucomicrobiota bacterium
AGCGGCTGACAATCGAATGGCGCGAATATTCCGGAGCCATTCCAGGTTCACCATGAGAAAACATAACACCCCAACCCCACCAGCCAGCCAACACAGCCGACCAAAATGTCGCCGTTGAATCAGGGCGGCAATCAAAAACGACAAGCCTATCGTCGCCGCAAGAAATGGCAGAATCTCGGAATAACAATGGATGGTCGCCGCAAGTAGCAACGCCACCGGTACCCAATGCCTGAACCGGGTTGTGGCCCCAGGAAAGTGGCGCAGGAAAGCACCAGTCAGCACTAAACTACCAATAAGAAATGCTAGCCCCCAGGTTTGCGGCATAAAACCATTGGCCGCTCCAAAGGCAAATCCGTTCAACGTCAACCCGATGGCGGCACCGCACAGCAACGACAACAACAGCCGCCGGGAAACTGAATAGGCAGTGCCAGCCACCGCCAACCCACACATCACAACCGGAATTGCCATCATGGCCGGATACACTTGGTAGGACCATGGCGCACCCACCAACGCCTGCACAAACCCAAACAAAAACGATGCCCCCATGCGCGCACCGATTACTTGATAAATAAACACCTGCGATGTCGCTGGGTAGCTACCAGAGGGAATGACCTGCTCAGCAAAGCCGTGCGTCTGCAACCATTGCCCATGTACCAAATAGGTAAACGCATCGTTGTACAGGCTGAGCGCCCCATACCACCACACCGGATAGAGAAGACCGGCGGTCGCCACAACAGAAAAACCCGCAATCAACAAAATGTTCTTCAGTAAACCGGTGCGATTACGTTGACCCCACAACGCGGCCAGCACCAGCACCGCAACAATCAACACGCAAACTGGTTGCCGATAGCCGTGTCCAAGCCAGCCCAGTGGAATGATCACGTGCAGCAAGACTGCTAACCCAAGCAGCGGACTAAGAAATAACTTCCCCTCCGCCCGCAACTTCCAAGGCAAGAGCTCCGCCACCCGCCAACCAATAATCGTCCCAGTGGTCAGCATCAAAAAAAGAACCCCAATGGTCGTCAAATAATTCATTCTAATTAATCAGCAAAGTTGCCATATCCAACCTGTTCACTGTGCTCATAGCGAACCACGCAGTCTAATGGTTAATAATAGTATCACCACTAAGAATCCCAACAAGTCGATTATCGGCCACCTACAGAGCAGTCTGAGGCTAGCAGCGTCTGTATAAATGTGAGTAATTAGTGGATTTGTTGCCAAACAGTTTCAGCGCAGCAGCGGAAGGCTTGGGCAGATTCGCTTTCCGGTGCAGCCAGCACAATCGGCACACCGTTGTCGCCGCATTCGCGAATGCCGGTAAATAATGGAATCTCGCCGAGTAATGGCACACCTCGTTTCGTCGCCTCTTGACCACCGCCACCATGCCCAAACACATCATCCCGCTGCCGGCAATGCGGACACACATAGTAGCTCATGTTCTCAATAATGCCAAGAATCCGAACATTAACCTTTTCAAACATCTGGATACCGCGCCGAGCTACCGATAGTGCCACATCTTGTGGTGTGGTCACAATTACACCGCCGTTGAGCGCAATAGTTTGCACTAACGATAACTGTGCATCGCCGGTGCCGGGCGGCAAATCCACCACCAACACGTCCAGCGCGCCCCAATTCACAGCGTGGCTAAATTGCTGAATCGCTTTCATTATCATCGGCCCACGCCAGATGACTGGCGCATCTCCATCCATCAATAGCGCCATGCTCATCATCTTTATGCCAAACTTCTCGACCGGATCGAGTTTATCGTCGGTAACAGTTGGTCGCTCGGTTGCGCCAAGCATTTTTGGGATGCTCGGCCCATAAATATCGGCGTCCATCAACCCAATACGTCGGCCGAGTTGGTGCAATGCGATGGCAAGATTTACTGCGACAGTTGATTTGCCAACGCCGCCCTTACCGGAGGCCACTGCGATAATTGCCTTCACACCGGGGATACCAGGCACTGCCGGCGCTTCAATAGGTGTCGTTGTGATTTTGACAGTGACGCGCCCAATCCCGGTACACTGTCGGAGTGCGTCAGTCGCCTCGCGTTCAATTTGCGCCGGCACAGCCGCTTCCCGACTGGCAACACTGACCGCGATAGTCACGTCGTTGTCACCGGTGATGGCAATGGATTTGACAATGCCAAAGCTGACAATGTCACGGCTGAAGCCGGGAAACTTAATAGTTTGCAGAACTTCGCGGATACGATCTTCGGTGAGTTGAGCCATGGTAATTTTTAACTTATCGTGATGAGTTTTGGGTTCCGTTTAAGCAAGTCGGCAAGCGTCGTCCGCTCAAGGACTTCATTGACACGGCTCTGCGCTTCAGCGAACACACCGCAAAGCACACAATTGTCGAGCCGCTGGTCAGAGACGACACAGGCAGGATCGTCGGTTACACATTTTTGGAGCGCGAACGCCCCTTCGATACAATTCAAGATCTCGAGCAAGTTGATATCACCTGGCGGACGGACAAGCGTGAAACCGCCGCCGGCACCGCGCTGCGATTGAACAAGACCGGCCTTGGCAAGTGACTGAAAAATTTTTGCGAGAAAACTACTCGGTACTTTTTCGGCGTCGCTGATTTCGTCAACCATCACGGTCCGGCCCACTGGTTGCCGGGCCAGATAGAGCAAACCGATGATCGCGTATTCGCCAGCACGGGTGATTTGCATAAATCGGACTAATTTCCTCTGCTTTCGAAACGAATATATGTGTCGACTGGCGCGATGTCAACGGCACCGGCTTGCGGAAGCTGTAAAGATGGGGCAGTATCTGGCTTACCGGTAGGCAATAATGGTATTAGAGCATATACAAAATGCGATTCTCGACGGCGCACGGATTACGACGGATGAGGCGTTTCAGCTTTTTCGTGAGCTGCCCTTACCGGAGTTAGGCGCGCTCGCTGACACGGTCCGTCAACACCTCCATCCTGACCGGTGTGTGACGTACATCGTGGATCGCAACATCAATTACACAAACATCTGCAACGTATACTGCACGTTTTGCGCGTTCATGCGCAATGCCGATGCCGCCGATGCGTATGTGCTCACACCGACCGAAATCGGCGCAAAAGTGCAAGAATTGGTGGCGATTGGCGGCGGACAGGTATTACTACAAGGGGGACACCATCCGAAGCTCGGTATCGATTATTATTTAAACTTGCTTGGGTATCTCCGGCTAAACTTTCCGCAAGTCAATATCCATGGGTTTTCACCGCCAGAGTTCACGCATTTTGCCGAGGTATTCGGACTGCCAGTCGTGGAAGTAATCCG
>JBAXAT010000293.1:0-3275 GCA_037142335.1 Verrucomicrobiota bacterium
CTCCAAGAGCCCTCCTGATTTTCTTTAATTTGTTAATAACCTATAATTACGGGCTGTTGCTAAAAGCCGGGCAAATCTTACAGTTATAAATCAAGGAGGAAAGATGGAATTCAAGTATCACAAATACGAAGTTGCGGACAATATCCTGACCCTCACGCTTAACAGCCCGGACAAGTTGAACGCGGTGAATGCCGCCTCCTGTAAAGAGCTCATAGAGGCTTTTGATGCAGCCGACATCGATGATGATGTCGGCGCGGTCGGGGGGGAGACCGGGGACTTGGCGACGTTCGGCGAGCGGCATGGCGTTGAGCTGGGCGACCCAGCTACTCACTTCTTCAAAAGTCAGATCGGCATGATCCGCTTGGCCGGTAGCGATGCGGCCCAGCGTTGTAGTCGCGCCGCCGGTGGCGATGAATTGACGGCCGGTCATGTCGTAACCGGCCAAGGTTGTTCGTAACGTCGTCCGTAGATATTCCGCCAACTCCGCAAAGGTGCGGTCCCGGAACTGCTCAGTCAACCGCACTGCGCCGAGAGGTAAACTTTGCCAGCGCTCAATCTTGCCGGCGGCGCCTTGGATGAACTCCGCGCTGCCACCGCCGATGTCCAGCACCAACAACCGGTTAGTTGACCAAGCCGGGTCGGAAGCGACGCCACGGAAAATTAGTTCGGCCTCGTGCTGGCCGGATAGCACTTCCACTTCAAGGCCACATTGCCGGCGGACGGCGTCGAGAAATTCCTGCCGGTTACCGGCATCGCGTGCGGCGCTAGTGGTGAACGCTGTTAGACCGGCCGCTTTCAATTCTTGCGCGTCGGCCGCGTAGCCGGCAATGGCGGCGACTGTCCGGGCGATGGCGGAGGGATTGAGTTGCTGGGTGGCGTCCACGCCTTCGCCGAGTCTGGTGGTTTGGTCTTTGGCCGCGACCGTGAAAACCTGTCCATCGCGAACGTCGGCGACGAGTAGCTTGACGGTGTTGGTTCCGATGTCAATGACAGCGCGGCGCATGATGAATTGTTACCGGTTCAGGCAGCACGGTGCAAGGCTGGAAATGAGGTTGTAGTATACCGGGCATCCGCAAGCGTGGTTATTGCCTCCTCAGCCAAGGACATGGCGGCTTCGGCGTGGATTGCGTTGCACGCCGGTCCGTCCGGATGTGAGACGGCGGCAGTTTCAGTGGCCCTGGAAGTTCATGCGCACCGGTAAGGGCAAGCTTACTGTAGCGCTACCGGCGGCTTGACGCCCGGATACCGTGCCTGCATACTACCAAAAACCATGAGACTCATTGCCGGCGCGGCCCAGCGCGAGATCAGCCCGATCAAACCGATGCAGTTGTGCGGTTACCCGCATGTCCGCCGTATCTCAACCGGGATACACGACCCATTGCTCGCGTCCGCACTCTTTCTGGCGAACGGTAACCAAAGCATCCTGATGTGTGCGCTAGACCTGCTCATGCTCAACTCCGACGTTGCGCGTCGCATCCGTCGCCGCGTCGCCGGACAGCTTGGCATTGCGGAGTCCGGTGTGTTCATTACATGCTCACACACGCACTCTGCGCCAGTCACACCCGAATATCTGCCGTTTGCCAATGACCCAGCCATGCCGGCACCAGATCCGGCATATTTGCAATATTGCGAAGATCAGATTGTTATCGCCGCGTTAGCTGCCAAGGGCCGGATGCAACCCGCCGAGTTAAGTTGGACGACTGCCGACGCGCGTGGAGTGGGTGGCAACCGGCATGCGCCGGATGGCGCGACCGATACGGAAGCCGGTATCCTTGCTGTGCGTAGCGCCGGCAAATTGCTGGCAGTGACGCTGATTTATGGAATGCATCCGACGGTGTTGCATGAGGACTCGACGTTGGTGTCATCGGATTTTCCACATTTTGCGCGGTTGCATTTGCAGGAGGCGCTGGGGCGGGATTTGGTGGTTTTGTATCATACCGCGCCGTGCGGTAATCAAAGCCCCCGGTATTTTGTGAACGGCCAAACATTTGCCGAAGCCGAGCGGCTCGGGCGCAAGCTTGGAGCAGCCGCATTGAACAGTTTGAAGAATTTACGTGCCGGCAGCTCGGAGTTGGCGAGCGCGTTGCGGTCAGTCAAACTACCACGGCGATCATTGCCATCGGTGGTCGACGCGGAGAAATTGCTGACCGATTACCGGGCGGAATTTTCGCGGTTGCAAGCCGGTGGTGCCGAACGCGCCAAAGTGCGGACGGCGGAGTGCGCCGTCTTCGGTGCGGAAGCGGTCGTACAATTGGCTCGTGTACAGGCGACCGGTGCCGTTGAAAAATTGATGGCTCGTCTGGAACCGTTCGAAGTGCAAGTCGTACAGATCGGCGACGCATCCTTGGTTGGGTTGCCAGGCGAAATGTTCGTCGAGTATGCGCTGGAATTAAAACGCCTGGCGCCACGAAAAACTTTTATTACTGCTTACACCAATGGCGAGTTGCAAGGCTACATCGTCACGCCCGAAGCGGCGGCGGCCGGTGGCTACGAGGCGGCGAGTTCGATGTTTGAACCACAAGCTGGACGAGTGTTGATTGAGACCGCGTTGGAGATGCTCAAATGATTTTGGCGATTGATTTTGGTTCGACGTCATTCAAGACTGGTCTCTTCGACCGCAAATTCAGGCAAGTCGGTGGTGGCAGCGCGCCGGTACATTACCGGTATGCGAGCGGTGGACGCGTGGAGTTGGATGTGTCGGTGGCGGCGGCGGCACTGCGGCGCGCGTTGCCAAAAAAGTTAGCCGGCATCTCAGTCATTGCGATTACCAGCCAAGCGCAGACATTCACTGTGCTTGATAGGCAAGGTCAGGCGACGCGACCATTTGTGTCATGGCAGGATGGCCGAGCCGGTGCGGCTTGCGAGCGGTTGAAACGGAAATTACCGGATTTTGCGAAGCATTGTAGTTTTGCAGATTTCTTGCCGGCGTTGCAGGTGTGTCAGTTGCACCACGCGCCGCCAAGGCGCGACGAGTTGGTGGTAAAACTGCCGACGTATTTCGTGCGGTTGTGGACCGGCGAGGCGGTGCTAGATGACAATCTCGCGGCGATGAGCGGTTTGTACTCATTGAAGTTGCGCGCTTGGTGGCCGGCGGCGGCCGGTAAGACGCAATTGCCGCGCGTGATACCGGTCGGGAGCGCAGCCGGTGTAACGCGACCAAACAAGTTCGGCTTGCCGGTTGGTGTGCCGGTGGTATTGGCCGGTAACGATCAGACGGCGGGCGCGTTTGCGGCGCAATTGGATAAGAAGAACGCGGCGTTGCTGACATTGGGAAC
>JBAXAT010000294.1:0-3267 GCA_037142335.1 Verrucomicrobiota bacterium
TAACCTAGAGGAAGGAACAGGCAAATGAAGATTGCATCTATTGTAATTCTGGTTACAGCAGTTTTGGTAATTGGTTGGGGGGTAACGACCAATAATCGGCTCGTCGTGTTCAATGAATCCATTAACGGTGCCTGGGCGCAGGTGGAAACTGTGTTACAGCGCCGGTACGACCTGATTCCAAATCTAGTCAACACTGTCAAAGGTTACGCGAAGCACGAGAGTGGTGTCCTCGAAGAGGTGACGCGCCTCCGCAGTCAATGGGGTGAGGCGAAGACAGCTGACGCAAAAATTGCCGCCGCCAACCAACTGGAAAGTGTGTTATCACGACTTATGGTTGTCATTGAAAAATATCCAGATTTAAAAGCCAACCAGAACTTCATGGCTTTGTCTGATGAACTTGCCGGGACAGAGAATCGGATTGCCGTAGAGCGCCGGCGGTACAACGAAACCGTCCAACAGTACAATATCGCCATTGCTCAATTTCCAGCGAATATCATTGCTGGCATGCACGGATTTCAGCACCGCGATGTGTATTTCAAATCTGACGAAGCGGCTAAACAAGTGCCGCAGGTTAATTTCTAAAACTATCAGAGAGTCAGTAGAATCGAAGCCGGTGTTTTTTCAATGCGGTCAATCCGGTATATCAGTTTACCGTTTTCGTCGGCAGCCTCCACTGTGTCGCCCGGTTTTTTATTAAACATCGCTTGTGCAAGTGCGGCCGGGTAGCTGATGACGCCGTGGACCGGGTCGCTATCCCAAGCTCCCAGAACGTGGAAAACGTGAGATTGACCAGTTGCCAGATCAGTCACTGTCACGGTAGTGCCAATGCCGATGGTATCGGTTTTTGCATCAGAAAAATCGGTACCTTGCGAGCGTGAGAGTAAAATTTCCAATTCAGCCCGCCGGCGCATCAACAATTTCTGCAAATCCTTTGCGGCTTTGAATTCGAAGTTTTCACGGAGGTCGCCGTAGCTGCGGGCGACGCCGATATCTTTGGAGTTTTCCGGAATTCGTTTACTGACAATTTCATCTAGCTCAGCACGCCGTTTGTGCAGACTGGCCCACGAGACAATCAATGGGGCTTCTTTGACGGTTTTGGTGACGAGAAATTCTTGCACGAATGGGAAATTCTTAACCACCCTTGCCATCAGCGACCGTCGGTCAAGTTCTTCAAATGCCGGGCTATTAAGAATGCGCCGTGCAATATCACGGACTGTTTCAGTATCGGCGTTGGCGAGTAGTTCTGGGATTAGTTCTTCTTCGCTGTGGAGTAAATCGCGCAGGCGTTTGGTGGATTTAGCGCCGCCGTCTTCAACGGCAGTAATCATAGCCAGCAACATAGCCGATGTGCACAATGACTGTAACCAAGCGTGTGTAACACGGTTTTTCCAAATCCAAACAAGCAAGTCTGGGCTGGCTGTGTGATTGCCAACTAGATTGCGGAGCCGGTCGGACTGATCGGCAAGTTTGACGGCCAATTCATCAAGTGTTTTAGCCGGTAACCGGTTAATATCGTTCAGTAGGCGGTCGGCGGCTAAAGCGATAATTCGTTTCTGTGCTGGTCCCGTTAATTCGTCAAGCAATGACGGCAAGTCGCGAGTGTTGGCAATAATTCCATCGACGAGTGATATGACGCTATTGCCAGGGTTTTTCTGGTGGGCTTGAAGTTCGGCGATTACAAAAACAGCTTCAAGCCGTTCAGAGGCATGGTCGCCCTTGAGTTTCACTAACGCATTAAGTAGGCCGTCTTGGAATTCTTGGAGTAATAAGTCCGGATCGGCCAAGTCTGTGAGTCTTTTTAGAAGTTGCCGGGCCACTTCGGTTTTCTGATTCATGCCTGGTGCAACTCGGAAAGCCTCCAGAAGGTCATCCTGCTGTGAGACCGGTGCAGTACGGAGGATAACCAGCTCATTCTTTTTTGCTGGCACTTCGAAATGCGGGTCGCGTTTGAGAAGTTTTTTGGCTGCATCCCACCATTTTTTCCATTCACCGGTCGTGAGCACAGTGCCGATAAGGATGTTTTCAATTTTATCTGCAGAGGCAGCGTGGTTATGGCCGGCTAATACGAGGCGGATGAGAGCAACCGGGTCAGTGAGGGCCAACTGCTTGAGACCGGCGAGGTCGGTTTGTTTGCGGACTTCAATATGGTCAGTGCTGACTGGTATAAGATTGTCGGCAGCATAGGCCAGTTGCATCGTATGGTCGGGATTGTGGACGAAGGCGATAACGAGCCGGTTAAGCGTAGTATCGAAGATTTTAATTTTGCCGATACCCCAGCTTTTATGCTGACAGAAGTTGCCAGTATTGAGTGCGAGCAAGATGTCGGTTTTGGCGATCGCAGACGGCAAGGGTGTGGTCGTATTTTCAAGCTGGGCGGCGTTAAGAATGGTGTTGAGACGGGTATCGCCGTCGTAGATTTGCCGGTAAGCGGCGAAAAGTTCGCCACGAAGGTTACGATCGGGAGGATTGGCACCAGCTTGGAGCTTGAGGGCATAGAGCCACTCGTGATCTTTGCCGGCAGCATGTAGACTTGGTGCCAGTAACGCGGCCAATTCAGCGGCCAGCGTGGGCTGCCCGACATCGCTAAACTCCTTGACGAGTAACAAAAGGAAATCTGGTTGCTCGTTGAGTTGGTCTGCCAACTCTAGCCAGAGAGACTGGGCCTCATCCCACTTAGATTGGTTGAGTAAAGTTGTGAAAATTTCGTGGTGTTGTTGTATTGCAGACATTACCAATAGCAGTTTAGAAGGGACTGGCGTGGATTGCGAGGAAAAACAGCGGAAACGGCCTGTAGCATTTATCTTAGCAAGAATATCCACGGCATTGTCGTGCCTATAATGCCAAATAGGATAATACCCAATCGGAGCAAATTACCAGCGCCACCGGTAACTTCTATATGGACAATTTGGAGTAATTCCGGTATCCCTGCCGCACCAAACGGAGCACTAATATATGCCTGAAAAAATTCTTATAACTGGCGGCGCCGGATATCTCGGTTCCATTCTTTGCGAGCATCTGCTGGCAGCCGGGCACGAAGTCACCGTACTCGATACCTTGCTGTTCGCTCAAACCCCACTGTTTCACTTTTGTGCCGACCCTAAGTTTGACTTTATCTTCGGCGATTGTCGTGACGAATCCGTACTAGCTAAGCTCGTCGCAAAAGCTGATGTGATTATTCCGTTGGCAGCCATCGTCGGTGCCCCAGCCTGCGACCGTGACCCGTTAGCGACCCGCTCGATTAATCTCGACGCGATTCGCCGTCTCAAT
>JBAXAT010000295.1:0-3263 GCA_037142335.1 Verrucomicrobiota bacterium
CATTTCAAATACGCTTCCCGTTCCCGATCACCAAGGGATTGGCCTTCCTTTTGAGTTTTGATCAACTGGTTCATCAACTTGTGATAGTCGTTCAGGAGTCCCATCAATTCGGGTTCAAGCTCACTCCACGCGACTTTTTGAATCAATTTATCGTAAGGGGTATGAGCGGTGAGGTATTTGGGCTGTTTCATCGTAGCGTCCTTATTGATTCAAGCATTGACGGTAGCTTGCATTGGCACGATCTTACCTGGTTCATCATCCGGGCGAAGATTGAAAAACCTCTCCGCATCGGCCGGTGTTACAAGTCCGCGATAATGCCGGTGCAGTACGTCGAGGCTGTGCCCCAACATGGATGCAGTTTTGGCGTAGTCACCGGTCTTGGCGCACCAGCAACTTGCGGCGGTGTGCCGCATGGAATCGTTGCCCCACTCGCGTAGCTTCACGCCTGCGGCCTTTTCTTTTTCCGTTTCGGACCCAGGCACGCCGTAGCCGGCAGCGCGGCGAAGTTTCTTCCAACGCTTTTTGAATGATGACTTGGTACCGATGATCAGCCCGCTCTTTTTGGGGACTGGCAGCAACCACGTCACTGCTACGTCAGGAAGCTCGATGATTCGGCGCAGTCCGATCTTTGTAACACGCGCGTCGAGGCGTACCAGTTTTTCTCCCAGCTTGATTTTCGACCATTCCAATTTGCGAAGTTCGTCGGGCCGGATGCCGGCGAAAATCCCCAGCGTTACAAACGCGGTCAAATTGAATTGTTCCGCCAGCGACAGTAACCGGGCACATTCCTCGACGGTTAGGATGTGTGGTTCCGCCTGCTCAACTTTGGGACGGGTCAAGTTTTGAATGGGATTCTCGATGCACCAACCGTGTTTGCCGGCGTACCGGTACAACTGCGATGCCTTTGTTAAATTATGGCGACGGGACCGGGGTGACAGGACGGGATTATTTGCCCACTGCTCCAACTCCGCCAGCCCGATCTCGCCGGGGCGGCGGTCGCCGAACTCGTTAGCGAAGTATCCCAGCCGGTGTCGTAGATCAATTACGGTGACATCACGGCGGCCGTCGGCTTTGGCTTGCCCGATGATCTTCTCGACAATCTCGGACACGGTGGGGGATTCGCGGAACTTGGCGACGGTTTCAATGTAGTGATCAACCGCCTCGTCCAATCCGATCTTGAACGGCGCCAGCTTCGCCATGCATCGTTCCGCGATTGCCCGGTCGGCGGCGGTGAGGACAAATGCAGCTAAGCCTTCGCGGTGGTACAAAGCCCGTTGCTCGGCGGCGTACTTCTGCGCATCCTTGAGTGTCGAGAAACTTTTGCGGACACGCTTGCCCTTGATCTGAAAAACGACTTGGAAACCGCTCTTGCCGGAACCAAATTCGACGGGTACAATCGGCGGCCATGAAGCTTGGTTGTTTTTGGTTGTCGTCATATTTTTGTCGCTCTCTTTCTGACGGGGCCACCCGTCGGTCTTTGAGCCAATATGCCAACCAGTGCCAACCAAGTCAAGTTAAATTTGCGTAAGTACTTGATGCGCCCGTAGCTCAATTGGATAGAGCATTGGTCTTCGGAACCAAGGGTTGGGGGTTCAAATCCCTCCGGGCGTACCATCTACGGGTTAAGGTGTGTTTCTAAAACCACACAAAACCAATAAATAGACGTTGACGGGCGCGGTAGCTTCCGATATATTTGCAAACTCTAACGCAGAAAGAATAATCCCATGTACGCAGTTATTAGAACAGGTGCCAAACAGTATCGCGTCCAACCCGGCGACGTGCTCGAAGTCGAGCTTGTTGATGGAGTCAAAGGCGCGGAAATTTCATTTCCCGATGTGTTGTTAGTCGCCGATGGCGATAATATTCAGGTTGGCAAACCCAACGTTGCTGGTGCAAGCGTCACCGCTGAGGTCATGAACCCAGATAAAAAAGCACGGAAAGTGATTGCCTTTAAGTTCCGTCGCCGGGAAGGCTACCATCGCAAACGTGGTATCCGGGCGCATCACACCGTGCTTAAGATCAAAGCAATCGTCGCTAAATAATTTGCAGTCAAGGAGTCACCACCATGGCCCATAAAAAAGGACAAGGCAGTAGTCGTAACGGTCGCGATAGCAATAGCCAACGACTCGGCGTAAAAGCGTTTGGCGGCGAATTAGTCAGCGCCGGTAGTATTATTATTCGTCAGCGTGGTGCCAGGTTTGTTGCCGGTGCCAATGTCGGTACCGGTCGTGACTGGACGCTCTTCGCTCTTGCTACCGGTAAGGTGCGCTTTGATAAACAAGGCGCGCGAGTTAATATTGATCCTGTTGCTAGCGCGTCCTAGCGCGTAGTTGCGACGGTTTCCGGCCTGTTTACTCAGGCAAATATTACAATTTCCCCTTTGTGCTCGGTAAATCTTTTACACGTGGGTCGCGCTGACATGCTTGATCAAGTGCTTTCGCAAGCGCTTTGAAAACAGCCTCAACAACATGGTGAGGTTCTTCACCGCGCAAGACATCCACGTGTAAGTTGCATCGTGCCTCATTTGCAAAACCTTGGAGCAATTCGCGCACTAATCCGACGCGGAGTTTGCCAAGTTCTAAACCGGCAATCTGCTTCCAGTTCTTGGCCGTGAACACCAAGTAGGGTCGGTTACTGAAATCCAGTGCAATCCGGCATTGCGCGAGCGTCTCGTCCATCGGCACCAGTGCCCAGCCATACCGGCGAATACCGCGTTTATCGCCGAGCGACTGCACAAACGCCTGGCCCAACGCAATTCCGATATCCTCGACCAAGTGATGCCCATCCACTTCAAGGTCACCGTTTGCGCGGATTTTCAAATCACATAGCGAGTGTTTTGCCAGTAACGTCAGCATGTGATCCAGAAACGGAATACCGGTTTGCACGTCCCCTTTGCCTGCGCCGTCAATGCGGAGCACAAGATTGATTTGCGTTTCGCCGGTAACACGGTTGATTTTAGCGGTTCGCTTTTTCACAAATCTCCTTCGTTGTTTCCAAAAATCGATCCATTTCCGCATCCGTGCCGATGGTCACGCGGACGCCATCACGAATTCGGTCTGCATCCCACCAGCGTACCAAAATCTTTTTCTCCCTCAACTGCTCAAACCAGTGCCGGGCCGGCAACGGCGCCGGTGGTTGGGCAAATATAAAATTGGTCTGTGACGGATAAACGCGAAACTTCCATTCCGCCAAGCGGCCAATCACCCGCTGCCGGGTCGCCTTCACCTTACGCGTCGTTTCCTCGAAATATTGCCAGTCATCCA
>JBAXAT010000296.1:0-3257 GCA_037142335.1 Verrucomicrobiota bacterium
CATGCCGATTCCGCACATGGCCACACCGTAGGCCACAAAGATCGGTGGGGTGTTCGCATAAATCGCCACGGAAGCACCAATGGCTGCCGCGATGATCATGGTCGCCCAGACCGCCGATTCATAACCGACGGCAAGCCCTTGAATAATATTCGTCGCGTGACCAGTCTGACACGCTTTGGCGATTGATTTCACCGGCGCATGAGTCGTGTGCGTGAAGTAACTGGTGCACTTGTTCAACGCGATTGCGAGAATGACACCAATCAAGCAAGTCCAAGCCGGCCGCAAATCCAACCCCGCCATCCCGAAGTTTGCCCAGACCGGCAGGGCATTGATTCCGCCCGGATACCCGGCCGCAGCCTGGGGATACTGCAACAGGTACGCGGCGTCGAACTTCAGATAACCCAATCCCAGCGCAAAAAAACCGGCGATGCTGATGACCGAGCCAATCATGAAACCGCGGTGCACTGAGTGCAGCGCCGCGTCACCAGAATCCTCTGGTTTCGCGCGGACGCTGTAAGTGGAAATAATCGAGCCGATGACGCCGATGGCGCGCACCAGCAGTGGGAAAATAACGCCTTTATGACCAAAGGACGCATAACCGAGAATCATCGCAGCCACAATGGTGACTTCGTACGATTCAAAAATGTCGGCCGCCATACCCGCGCAGTCGCCGACGTTATCGCCGACGTTATCGGCAATCGTCGCCGCGTTCCGGGGGTCATCTTCAGGAATACCGGCTTCAATTTTACCAACGAGGTCGGCACCAACGTCCGCCGCCTTGGTATAAATGCCGCCGCCAACACGCATGAACAACGCAATCAGCGTGCCGCCGAAACCGAATCCCAGTAACACTTCGTACGCCTTCTCGCCGTATGCCATGAAAATCAACGTACCGCCGAGCAAGCCGAGGCCGTCCGTCAACATCCCGGTAATCGTGCCCGTCCGGTAACCAACCTGCAACGCCCCGCCAAACGAGGTGCGTGCCGCCGCCGCCACGCGCAGGTTACCCATCGTGGCGAAGTGCATGCCGACGTACCCGACACAGAAGCTGAACAGCGATCCCATCAGGAACGCGAACGCCCGGCCAAACGCCACTTCTTGGCCGTTGTCGAGCGCAGTGAAGTACAGTACGAATGTCAAGCCGAGGATTAGCCAGATGATTTTGCTGAACTGCTTTTTTAGATACGCATTGGCGCCTTCTTTAATCGCGGCAGCAACCTTCTGCATTTTTTCCGTGCCGGTATCCGCCGCCTTCACCTGTTTCACCAGCAGTAATGCGTAGGCCAAGCCGGCAAAGGCAACCAAGAGGACGCCCCAGAGTGCATACCGCTCCATGGGGCTGTAGGGGCTCGTGTTGCTGGTATCCATAAACGAGAAGAAGCGGAATGCTTCCACCTTACCGGCAAGATTCGCCGCTGCCTCAGCCGCGCGCGCCCATTGCGCTGCCAACAGCGTACCTATACACAAGGCCGCCGCCACAAATATTTGCCGGCGCGGCTTGCTGCGCGTGATGCGCTGCATTACTCGGTTTAACGATGATGTCATAGTCTAACTTTCCTTTCGATTTCGGTTCAAAACGGGGAGTATTCCGAAAAAGCTTCGTCACACTACACAACCGTGCCGACGTTGAAAAGTGAAATCTTCACGGTTACCGGAGATTGTCTGGGGTGTCGGACGGGAGACAATAACGCCAGCTTGCGAACCTCAGATGGCGACCGGTGGATTTAGTCTTGTTTTGCGGTTGCGAGAAGGAACATAACCACGCTAGACTGCCGGTATGGAGCAACTCAATGATTTGGTAAAGGCGCGGCTGGAAAAGCGCGCGAAGCTTTTGGAACATGGGATTGACCCGTATGGCAGCCGGTTTGATGTGCCAGAAACGATTGCCGTCGTCCGCACGAACCCCACGCCGGAGCGCGACGTGCAGATTGCCGGCCGGTTAATGAGCCATCGCGACATGGGTAAGAGCTTGTTTGCCGACATCAAAGATTCGAGCGGGCGTATTCAGATTTACGTTCAGAAAAAAGTCCTGACCGACGAGGCATTCGAGCGGTTTAAGCATTTCATCGATCTCGGCGATATTGTCGGTATTACCGGCAAGCTATTCACGACCCATGCCGGCGAGTTGACGGTGCGCGTGGAAAGTTTCACGTTGCTCAGCAAGTCGATCCAGCCATTGCCGAAGGAATGGTTCGGCATCAAAGACACCGAGACACGCATCCGGCAACGCTATCTTGATCTCACTCTTAACGACAAAGTGCGCGAGACGTTCCGGTTGCGAAGCCGAATTGTTTCCGAAGTGCGAAAGTTTCTAGACGGGCGCGGTTTTGTAGAAGTCGAGACCCCGATGATGCAGCCAATTGCCGGTGGCGCGGCGGCGAAGCCGTTTGTTACGCACCATGAGGCGCTCGGTCTGGATTTGTTTTTAAGGGTTGCCCCGGAGCTTTACCTGAAGCGGCTCCTAGTTGGCGGGTTTGAGAAAGTGTACGAACTCAACCGCAATTTTCGCAACGAAGGTATCTCGCGCCGGCACAACCCGGAGTTCACGATGCTCGAAGTCTACCAAGCCTATGGCGACTACGAGACGATGATGGAACTGGTGCAAGGCTTGGTGGTGACGATTGCCGAGGATGTGTTTGATTCGTTGATTATTAAACGGTACGACGATCAGGAGATTGACCTCACGCCACCGTGGCGCCGCGTGACGTACCGGGAGATTGTCGAGGAACGGCATGGCAAAGACTGGTTCGCGGTCACTCCCGCCGAACGCAAGCAGCGCGCCATCAAACTGGGCGTCGAGTTCCCGTCCGATGCGCCCGATTACGAAGTCACCAACGCCGTCTTCGAGAAAACTATCGAGCCGACGCTGATCAATCCAACCTTTGTCACGCACTTGCCGGCGGAGTTGGTGGTGCTGGCGAAACCGAACCGGCAAGACCCCAGCGTGGTGGACGTGTTCGAGTTGATCATCAACGGCCAGGAAATTGCGCCAGCGTATACCGAGTTGAATGACCCGGTCATCCAGCGCGCCCGGCTGCTAGAACAGGCCGCCGGTCACGCCGAGAAATTGGATGAAGATTTCCTGATTGCCCTCGAACATGGCATGCCGCCGGCCGGTGGCATGGGCATCGGCATTGATCGTTTGGTGATGATGCTGACCGGCGCCGAGAGCATTCGGGATGTGATTCTCTTCCCGCAACTCCGGCCACAAGTATGATAACCCGCACTTGTCGTTCCGAGCTTGTCGAGGAA
The DNA here is from genome assembly GCA_037142335.1 of Verrucomicrobiota bacterium. GTDB lineage: Bacteria > Verrucomicrobiota > Verrucomicrobiia > Palsa-1439 > Palsa-1439 > CAINDI01. The sequence goes on from JBAXAT010000296.1 coordinate 3,253, forward strand.
TCTCT
>JBAXAT010000297.1:0-3256 GCA_037142335.1 Verrucomicrobiota bacterium
ACCACGCTTGGATGACCGGCTCGACCGGCGTCGGGCCGGCGGCGATCTTTTCCTTGCCGTAATATTTGAATCCGCCGTGGTCGTGCAGCGCCAGCACCGCCGGTAATGGACCGCGCGCGCCGGCCGGCTTGAGCAGCCACGCGTGTGTGCGCGGGCCGTAGCCGACCGACCAGCTCAATTCCTCGCCGCACACGCCGTCCGCTTCCCAAGTGCGTTCGCTGCGGACATCGTGGGCTTGTTCGGGCCGGTCGCACCAACCCAGCACGTCGCGCACCTTGCGTTGGGTTTCTGGGCCGGGTTTGGCCAATGGGTAAAGAGTGTGTTGTCGGTGGGCTTCCGCCACCAGATCGCTATAACTGCCGAGATGTTGAAAATTCATAGTGAATGTCCAGTCGTTTTTTAGGGTGATAACGGCGTTGAAGTCAATCTTGGAGAAGAGTTGCGTCTCGCAATCTGGCAGACTAATCCGGTGTCGCGAGCGCTCTCTGTACCACCGGTGGCAGTTCGTTCGCCTTGGCCAACAGCAGACTGACTTGCCAGAGTTGGTCATCCGTCAGAATGCCACGGAAACCTGGCATGCCGGTGAGGCGAATGCCATTGGCTGCCTTCCAGTAAGTCTCGCCCAACTCATCGTCCGTCACGCCTTTGCCTTTAAATAAATGCGGTGCCGGCGGGAACATCTGTCGGGTGAAAGCGGCTTCTGGCCGACCGGGTAATCCGTGACAACTCGCGCAATGATTCCGGTAAACCGTCGCCCCGGCTAGCAAGTTCGCCTCCGTCGCTGTAGTGGGCACGGTCGTGGGCATCTCTTTCTCCAACCGCGCGTGCAAAGCTTGCCGGGCAAGCAACTTCTCAAACGGCATTGGTGCCGCCGCTGTTGCTACCGGCGCATAACCGCCGGCAAAAAACAGATACGTACTACCGCCAATTGCAAACACCGCCAACCCGGCTCCCAGAATCAACCCCACCACAAAACGATTTTTTATTAGGCGATCTCCTTATTACACAAATATTAAGCCAATGCTCCCACAAGGTTATTCATGATGCGAGAACAAAGACTTGTCGCTACTGATTGACAGTGTGAATCGTCGGGCGCAAACTTGTGGCATGAAACGTTGTCGCTTTCTCTTGATGTTTGGATTGCTGGGGTTGGCTTGGTGTTGCGCGGCGGCTGACAAACCGGCAGTGACCAGTCAACCGCTTGCCTTCGAAATGTATACCGGCTACTTCGTGTCGAATAAATTCGAGCCGACTGCGCCAACTTCGTTTGTGGTTCTGACAGATCAGTCGGCATTCGATAATGTGTTCGGCGTTGCGATGGTGATGCAGGACAAAGCGCATCGACTCGCACCGGATGCGTTCTCGCAGAAGCTGGTGGTAGCGGCAATTCACCGCGGCAAAATGATAGTGGAGTACAAGGTGGAGCAGGTTACCGCTGAAGGGAAGACATTGAATATTCGCTACACCACGAAGTCTGATCCAAACGCCACTGCGGAGTTTGCCTGTCCGCTAATCATTTCCATCGCCAAGGCGGAGTATGACGCAGTTCGGTTTTTTGAGGATGGGAATGAAATTAAACAGTTAGCGTTGCCGGTAGTTCTGTCGTCGGTTACCGGCGTGCGAATGTTTGTGGCCGGGCATAGTTTTCACCAAGGCATCATTCCGTGGATTGAAAAAATTGCACGGAATGCCGGTATCACTAATCAAGTATTGGTTGGGAAGTTATTTGTCGGCGGTTCGCGCACAATCCGAGTTTGGGAGACATCTGCAACGCAGAGCGATGTGCGTACCGCATTGCAGGCCGGGCAGGTGGACGTGTTGACGCTATCGCCGCATCGGTTGTTGCCTGACCCGGGAGTTGATAAGTTTGTGGACTTTGGGTTGGCTGGAAATTCAAACTTGCGCGTCACGGTCCAGCAGTCGTGGATTCCATATGACAAAGACATCGGTTCAGGCATTGATCCAGACCCTGAGAAAAAGTCGCCGATAGCTTGGGATGCAATGACCGGCGCCAAGTTGCTGGCGATACATCAGCCTTATTTTCGTGAGCTCGAAGAGCAGGTGCGCGTAGTCAATGTGCGCTGCGGCAAGCCGGTGGTGTTTCTAGTGCCGACAGGTCACGCGTTAATAATATTGCGTGAGAAGGTGAGACTTGGGTTAGCGCCCGGCATCAAGACGCAGGCTGAGCTGTTCCGTGACCGAATGGGACATCCCGGCACCGCGTTGACATTACTCAACGCGTACTGCCATTTTGCTGTAATTTATCGCCGGACACCGGTTGGATTAGCGGTTCCCGGCTTGTTGCCTGATATTCCGCCGTCCGATAGCGAACCGCTCAATCGCTTGCTCCAGGGGATTGCTTGGGGAATTGTGACGACTAACCCGTTAAGCGGAGTGTCCGATAACTAGAGGCACATAGTCGGTGCTTCGTTGCGCCGGGTTTATCCTTTATCTGCCGGCACAGCCGGGGTTTGGAACTGGTGTTTTCTCACCCAAGCTGATTTCGGTAGAATACCGGGTAATAGGTATTCAATTCCACCGAAGTACCAACCCGCTCCGAGGATAACCATCAGTCCGCATAACGCTATTAGTCGGTTGCGACCGGTGTGACTTTCGGCATATGGGTCGGTGAGATCGCGGTGCGCGCCTGGCGGCAATGCGGCGACGCTAGTGAGTGAACTGCCAAAGGCGATGTTGATTTTGGCGCGGGTATTTACAGCCCAGCCGTTGGCATCGAGAATCGGGCCAATATTGCGTTGGCGGAGTTTGAGCCACGCGATGAGCATTGATGGCACCGAGATTGCCAGCATAATTCCAATGAGCGCCAGCGGCATTTGCCAAAGCGGTAACCTTGCGAATGCGCCGAAGATGCCGCCCAATGCCGCAAGTAATGTGGTTAACACGAGACCAATGGCGGCAAGCGTGCCGGTATCAATCTTCGTTGGTAGCGGAGCGGCCGGCGCGATTGGTGTGGTGCCGGTCGCGGTGGATTGTACTTGTGATTGGGTCACAACCTCGGCGGCTTCCGCACGTTTGGCAACTTGTTGTTCAATTATCCGGATAAATTTTTTGTATGGCGCCCAGAATGCTTGCCGGATGCTGATTGGGTTATCGACAATCTTAACGATGGTGGCGTCCCAATCGCGGCCTTGCCTATCGTAGAAGATGCCGTTGCGACCGACCATTAGGTTATCGGAATCGCCGCCGGTAAAGACGGCAAGGATTAGCATCTTGGCACCATCGCTTTTGCGAGTGC
>JBAXAT010000298.1:0-3249 GCA_037142335.1 Verrucomicrobiota bacterium
TTAGCAATACCAGGATGCCGCTAAGTATTTTACTCGTCATGAAATAATTTTTCAGCATGCCTCAGACGCTCGTGATTAATGCCGTAAAATTTCTCGACGCGGATGGCGCCGAGAATCTCGGCCGGTGTGAGCTGGAGTGCGGCTTTTAACTTACCGGCGTCACACTTATCGGAAAACAGCACCACCAAATTACCCGGTAACTCATCCGAAATAAAAACCGCTTTTACCTGCGATCCCAACTCTGCATCGGCGTGAATGACTTGCCATGTCCCCTCCTCCATTAACACCGCCGCCGGCGCATTCTTCACATCCTCGACTAGATCCATGACCGCGCCTTCGACATCCGTGACCAACTGCAATCGTACGTCCACACCGAGCTTGCCCTGTAAAATCACACTCGCCACAAAGCGTGGTTCGGCCGCCAGCGGTGTGGCAATCGTTTTGCCGGTCAAGGTCGCCAGCGCCGCGCCTTTGGTAACGAGCACGTACCGTTCCGCCGTGACCTGTTGGCGATTGATTTCAAAAATTGGCTCCATGCCGAGTGTTTTTCCGTAAGCGAGATAAAACCCCGGCGTCACAATCCCGGCCGCGGGCTTACCACTCGCGCAATACTTAGCCGCCTGACTGGGGTCGTTAAATACATGTGGCTCAAACGGTGCACCGGTCTGCTGTCCGATAAACGTCGTCAACAACGCCACCGTCGAACCGGCGCTCTCCTGCGTGGCAAATTTCTCGCCGGTTTTCAGGAATAAAAAGCCCGCCGCCAATACAACCATCAAGTTCATCGCCGGTATTTCACCCAATTCTTGGCGACAATCCAAAGCTTTTCACCGGTCGACAACCGGACCCGCCCATCAAACACCGCGTAGCCGGTCTTTTCAATCTTGTCGAGGATGCCGCCATAAATTCCGATCATCACCGCCAGCGTACTCCGGCTATCCGCGTCAATCATTTCAAGGAGCGGCTCGGCCTTCATATAAAACTCGCGCGCCCGGGCCGCCTCAAATTCCATCAACGCGACAAAACCCGGCGTAAAGTTGGAACTAAAAATGTCTGCGTCGCTAACGCCGAAGCGCTGCCGGTCTTCCGCCGGCAAGTAAATCCGGCCGAGCTGTGCGTCTTCCTTCACATCGCGCAAAATGTTCGTGAGTTGAAATGCAATCCCGCACGCTTCGCCGGGAATCTTCGCCGCTTCATCCTTGATCCCGAATACCGGCAACACCACCAGCCCCACCACCGAGGCCACGTGGTAGCAATACCGGTAAAGCTGGTCGAACGTCTCATACCGGGTGACGGCTTGATCCATTTCTGTGCCGTCGAGCAGTTCGTGAAAATACCGGCGCTCGATCCGGTAGCGTTGCACCGTGTCCACCAACGCCGGTAAAATCGGATCGTCATACTTACCGTCCGTCAGCGCCGCATCCACAGTGGCGCGCCATTGTTTCAAGCCGGCCGACGCAAGGGCCGGATTGCCGGCACCATCGGCAATATCATCGCTGCGGCGCATGAACGCATAAATCGCGCACATCGCCCGCCGCTTTTCCGCCGGCAAGCTGATAAACGAATACGCGAAGTTCTTTCCGGTGCGCCGCGCAATTTCGCAGCAGTGCCGGTACGATTCTGCCAGCGTGACACTCATTGCCGCGCCTTGGCGAGCAGGGTGAGGATGGCCTTTTGGACGTGCAACCGGTTTTCGGCCTGATCGAAAATTGTCCGCTGATGCGCTTCAAATACTTCGCCGGTAATTTCCTTGCCCCGGTATGCCGGCAAGCAGTGCATCACCAATGCGCCGGGCTTGGCGGCTTGTAGAATCTTGTCATTAATTTGGTATGGCGCCAGCGATTTGAGCCGAGCGGAGGATTCGGTTTCTTTGCCCATCGAAACCCAAACGTCCGTGTACACCACATCAGCATCGCGAACCGCGGCGGCAAAATCTTCGGTGACGTGGATGTTACCGGCAGCGCGACTAAGCCAATCCTTGCCGGGCTGGAATTGTTTTGGTGCAGCGACCCACAATTCCATGCCGGTCTTGGCGGCGCCGAATAGCCATGAATTGCAAACATTGCACGCACCATCGCCGGTAAAGACAACCTTGCGCCCTTTCAAGCCGCCGAGTTTTTCGCTGATTGTGAATAAATCGGCCAGCACCTGGCAGGGATGCTCGTCATCAGTTAAACCATTGATAACCGGGATTGTACCGGCGGACGCGAACTCCGCCACGTCACTTTGCGCAAAGGTCCGGATGACGACCCCATGGACATACCGGGACAACACCCGCGCCGTGTCCGCCACCGTTTCGCCTCGCCCCATCTGAATGTCAGTGGACGACAAGTACAACGACGTACCACCGAGTTCCCGAATGCCGACTTCAAAACTCACACGTGTACGCGTGCTGGCCTTATTAAAAATCAGCGCCCAAGTTTGGTTTTTAAGCGGCGATTCCTTGCAGTCGCCGCGTTTGGACTTCAATTCTTCCGCCAGCTTGAAAACACCGGTGATCGTTGCCGGGCTGAGTTGTTCCAGCGTTAAAAGATGTTTCATGTTACTGCCAATGTTTGTCGCAATTTTTCAACTGCCTCGTCTATTTCGGCGCGCGTCACGTTCAATGCCGGCAGAAATCGCACTACATGCGTCCCGGCAATTATGCCAAGCAACCCATGCTCGGCCATCTTCAGGATGACCGGCTTGGCTTCGACATTCAGTTCCATGCCGATCATCAAACCGATGCCGCGCACTTCCTTGACACCCGGCAACTTCCGCAACTCCCGCATGAAGTATTCGCCGGTCGTCCGCGCATTCACCATCAAATCGTCTTGTTCGATTTTCGCCAAAACCGCCAACGACACCGAACATGCCAGCGGCGTGCCGCCAAACGTCGTTGCGTGCGTGCCGGGACCAAGTACGTCCTGAAATGGCTGCCGTGCCCAAATCGCGCCCATCGGGAAACCACCGGCCAATCCCTTCGCCCATGAAATCGCATCCGGCACCGCGTCCTGTGCAATGGTTTTGAAGCCGCAGAACTCACCAGTGCGACCAATGCCGCACTGGACTTCGTCGTACATCAACAAAAGTTGCCGGTCGGTGCAAAGCTGACGCAGGCCCCGCAAGAATTCCGGTGTGGCCGGCCGGATGCCACTCTCACCTTGAATTGGCTCCAATAGAATCGCCACCGTCTTTGGCCCGATGGCTTGGCGGACATACTTAAAAACAAAATCTTTATCAGCATACAGCATTAAATTCAAGCAATAA
>JBAXAT010000299.1:0-3249 GCA_037142335.1 Verrucomicrobiota bacterium
AATCCAGGCCGTGGCGAAAGAAGAACGGATGGATTGGCACACGGTCAAAGATATTTGGGCGAGCCACTGGCCAACTATGATAATGTGCTGCGCGCCCTAAGAATTCTTAATGCGCCGTGGTCGCTCGGCCTCGGCGCACGCAAGATGACCATCTCAACTGTTGGTCTTGTACCGCGTATCAAGCAACTTGCCGAAGAGCCGATGCAGATCGGGTTAGCCATCTCGCTCCACGGCGTAACCGACGCCGTACGTAGTCAAATCATGCCGGTGAGTAAAAAACATCCATTGAGCGAATTGTTGGAAGCTTGTGATTACTACGTCAATACCAAGAAACGCATGCTGACCTTTGAATACATCCTCATTGAAAATGTTAATGACATGCTCGACCAAGCCTACAAACTTGCCTCGATTGCGCGGCGGCTGCACGCAAAAGTAAATCTGATTCCTTATAATCCGGTGGAGGGTTTGGATTGGAAACGGCCCGATCGCGAGCGGTGCAAAATGTTCCAGCACACCCTCAAGACCGCCGGCATTACTGCCACGCTCCGCGCCGAAAAAGGCACCGACATCGCTGCCGCCTGCGGTCAGCTCCGTCTGCAAAGCAAAAAGACGTTGTAATCTATGAAAGCGAATTATCGCCTAATGGTTATCATTTTGGGCTGATTCTATTAGTGCACTGTGTGTTCTCGCCAGTGACGCTAGTGGGCCATACCAGTTCTTGAAGGAAATCCCGGTTGGTGGCGAATGTGGGTACCGGCGAGAACCCGGACGCAATTCTGTACGAGTCGGGCCGGTAACGATTGCACATGTGGATGTGCCCGACAAATTAACAGTGGTGCAGACGCTGGCGACCGAACGCGGGGCGCGGACAATGGCGCTCGATTCCACGACGCACAAGATTTACCTCGCGTCGGCTAAGTTCGAGCCGGCAGAGGATGGGCAACGACAGAAGATCATTGCCGGTAGCTTGAAAATTCTCGTATACGGATTGGTTAAGTAGGTCGCGTAGCGAGCTTTACTTTCCAGGTGAATTGTCTATTCTGGTAGCACTTTCTAAGGGATTTACCGAATTTTCATGATCGAATCAAAGATTGCATATTCACCATCTGGCTTGCAGGAGCGGTTGATGGCCGCGATTGCGGAAGCGCAGGGGTGGCTGCTTGGCAGACAAGCCGCTGACGGACATTGGTGTGCGGAGTTGGAAGGCGACACGATTTTGGAGTCGGAATACCTTCTGTACCTGCATTATATCGGTAAGCTCGACCCAGAAACGCTCAGGAAGGCAGCAAATTACATTCGCGGGAAGCTCTTGCCTGAAGGCGGGATTGCGATTTATCCGGGTGGGCCGTTTGAAATTAGCGCGTCGGTCAAGGCGTACATGGTTTTGAAATGGGCCGGTGATTCTGCCGATGCGCCACACATGGTTAAGGCTCGCAATGTCATTCGCAATCACGGCGGCGTGACGAAGTGTAATACGTTTACGAAGATTTATCTCGCGATGATTGGCGTCTATCCGTGGGATGGTTGCCCGGCGATTCCGCCGGAACTGATTCTGCTGCCGAAATGGTTTAGCTTCAGTATTTACAACATGTCGTCGTGGTCGCGGGCGATGTTGGTGCCGTTGTCTATCATTCGCTCCAACCGGCCGGTGCGGCCGGTACAAGCGGGCTGGGGGATTGATGAGTTGTGGTTGAATGGTCCCGGTAAAGACGACATTCACCTGCCGCGCGACGAAGAAACGTTCACGTGGCATAACTTTTTCTTGGTTTGGGATTGGATTTTGAAGTTCGTCAACCGGCATCATCCCTGTGCGCCGATGCGCCGGTTGGCGTTGCGTAAATGCGAGCGATGGGTGATTGAACACGGTCGTACGCCGGGCGGTCTTGGTGCGATTTTCCCGGCGATGGCGAATTACGTGATGTCGCTCAGCACGCGCGGCTATACCAACGACAGCTATCTCGTCGCACACGGCATTACCGAGATGGATTTGTTGCGAATCGAAGAAGGCGATACGTTGCGGTTGCAGCCGTGTGTGTCGCCGGTATGGGACACGGCGATTACCGTCAATGCGCTGCATGATGCCGGGTTACCGAGTAATCATCCGGCATTACAAAACGCTGCGCGTTGGTTACTCGACAAGGAAGTCCGCCGGCCCGGTGATTGGATTATTAAACATTCTGAGAGTCACCGGTACACCGAACCTAACAAACCTGTCGGCGGTTGGTTCTTTGAATATCACAATGAATTTTATCCCGACGTGGATGACACCATCATGGTGTTAATGGCGTTGAACCGGGTTGAAGCGGAGTTTGACCGGGAAAAGTCGGCGGCGGTTCGTCGCGGGATTCGCTGGGTGCTGGGTATGCAGTGCCGGGACGGTGGTTGGGCGGCATTTGACAAAGACAATAACAAGTGGCTCTTTACCCAAGTGCCTTTTGCCGATCATAACGCGATGATTGACCCGAGTACGTCCGATATTACGGCGCGGACGCTCGAATGTCTCAGTCATTTCGGGTTCACGATTAAGGATGATTGCATACAGAAAGCGCTCGCATTCCTCCATCGCGACCAATGCGCCGACGGATCATGGTTTGGTCGGTGGGGTACGAATTATATTTATGGCACCTGGCAGGTTCTGCGCGGGTTGCAGGCGATTGGTGCTGATCTTCGGCAGCCTTACGCGCGCCGGGCAGTGGCGTGGTTCAAGAACCATCAGAATGCAGACGGCGGCTGGGGCGAGACCTTGCGCAGTTATGACGACCCGCAATACAAGGGCATCGGCGCGAGTACTGCTTCGCAAACGGCGTGGGCATTGATGGGTTTGATAAGCGCCGGTGAGATTCATTCGCCAGAAGTTGAGCGCGGGATTACCTACCTGCTCAACACGCAAGCTACGGACGGCGGTTGGAACGAGGAACTTTTTACCGGCACCGGCTTCCCGCGCGTATTTTATCTTCGGTATCACTATTACCGTCAGTATTTCCCATTAATGGCGCTTGGTATGTACGCCCGGCATCATCAGAATGGATTTTCACCGATTCCCCGCGAACAGGAAAAATCGAAGGCACTGCAACAATTCTTCAAACAACCGCGGTTATTCCGCAAAGTCGCAAGGATGCGCACGCTCGCATCGCTCGATGAAGTCTAGGAGTGTTACCGATATGAGATTCCCACTGGCGTTATCAGCCAAAATTGCCAAACACATTATTCGCAACAAACTAAAGGGTGTGAAGAAATTTCCGCTCGTCT
>JBAXAT010000300.1:0-3209 GCA_037142335.1 Verrucomicrobiota bacterium
TCCGCTTGGTCGTGCGCTGACCGGTACGCCGGAATCATTGGACGGAATGCAACGCGCTACCTTGCTGGATTTCAAAACCCGACATTATGTACCGGTCAATACCGTTGTTGCAGTTGCCGGTCATTGCGACCACGCTGACATTGTCGCGCGTGTTGCCAGGCAGCTACCGGCTACCGCCGCCGGTAAGGTTGCGCATTTTCAACCGGTAACCGGCATACAACGCGGTCCGCAGTGCCGCTTTCTCACCAAGACTGTTGAGCAAACCCATCTGGCGATTGCGGTGCGCAGCTATTCCCGTCACGACACACGGCGGTACGCGCTCAAGCTATTGAGTGTGATTCTCGGGGAGAATATGAGTTCGCGTTTATTTCAGACGATTCGTGAAAAATACGGTCTGGCGTACTCGATTCAATCAGCCACAAGCTTTTTTTCAGATACTGGCACGTTTCTGATTTCTGCCGGGCTTGATACAAAACGTTTGCCGAAAGCGCTGAGATTAATCCTAAAAGAACTCGTTAAACTCGCACAGCGTCCGCCACCATCCGAAGAGCTTCGTCGTGCTAAAGATTACAGCATCGGTCAGATGCGTATGGGAATGGAAAGCAGTAGCAATCAAATGATGTGGTGTGGCGAGCACTTGCTGGCCTACGGCTGTGTACAGACACCCGACGAAATTGAGCGTAGAATCGCAGCTGTTAGTCAGACGCAGATTCAAGAAGTGGCAATAGATATTTTTCGTGACTGCCGGTTAAATGCCGCAGTCATTACGCCGAGTAAAGACGAACGCGCGGTTCGTTCGTTACTAACGTTTGAATGAGGGCCAAAGCATGATGACTTGTCTACGAATCATAGTCCTTACCAGTTGCTTATTTGTGTTAGCGGATCGGCCGGTGCTCGCGGCGGAGTCGTTGCCGCCGTCGCGAAAAAAAGGCATTGGCTTGGTCGTCGGCCCGACCAATGGTTGGCACGAAAAACTCAAGGCGCTCAATTGTCATTGGTTCTATTCGTGGTGGTTTGAGACACCGGCTAACATGCCGGCAGACGTCGAATTTGTACCAATGATTTGGGGGCCGGGGCCGCGAACGGCTTCTGCTTACCGGAAATTAACTGAGGAACATCGCGCGGGACGACATCAGGTATTGCTGGGATTTAACGAGCCGGATGTATTGGAGGAGGCCAATCTTTCGGTCGAAAAAGCATTGCAGGTTTGGCCGAAATTGCTGAGAACTGGGATTCGGCTTGGCAGTCCGGCGGCGGCACATCCGGAGCGGCGCTGGATGGAAGAGTTCATGCGCGGAGCCAAGGAACAGAATTACCGGGTGGATTTCGTTGCAGTACACTCCTATGGTGGGACGGATGTGGCGGCATTTCTCGAAGGGCTGGCGCGGGTTCATGAGAAATTTCAGCGGCCGCTTTGGATTACCGAGCTGGGCGTGGCCGATTGGGATGCGCGCGATCATCAAGCGAGTCGCTATTCACCGGCCGACGTGAATAAATTTATGGCAGCGGCGATACCGGCATTAGAGAAGTTAGACTATGTTGAGAGGTATGCTTGGTATCCGGCACCTACAAAAGACCGGTTGCTTGGCGCATCGGCATTGTTTGACGAGGCCGGTAACCTGACAGAACTCGGTCGGCTTTACTCCACATTTTGACACACTGACTTGAACCAGTTACTATTTTGACGTGATTGCAAAACTGGCTCAATTACAAAACATTCTCCGCGCCGGCGGCCGTACGCTGGTCGCTTATTCCGGTGGCGTGGACAGTGTTTATCTGGCAAAGGTCGCGCACGACACGCTCGCCGGTAACGCGCTTGCGGTGATTGCGGATTCGCCGAGCTTGCCGCGCCGTGAATTGACGGAGGCGCTGGAAATCGGCGAACAATTCGGATTCCCGGTGCGCGTGATTCAGACGGACGAGATGGCGGATGGTCAGTACGCCAGCAATCCGACGAACCGGTGTTACTTTTGCAAATCAGAATTATTTACGAAGCTGACGACGATTGCCGTCGCTGAAGGCTGGCAGACGATTGTTTATGGCGAGAATGCCAGCGATACCGGCGATTTCCGTCCCGGCGCAACCGCCGCGCAAGAATTTAAGGTGCGTGCGCCGTTGAAGGAAGTCAGACTGACGAAGGCGGAAATTCGACAACTCTCTGGTCAACTCGGCTTGCCGACGGCGGACAAACCAGCGATGGCCTGTTTGTCGTCGCGGATTCCGTACGGTGAGCCGGTCACACCGGCGACGTTGGCGATGATTGAGGCGGCGGAAAATTTCCTACGTGATGCCGGATTTCATGAGGTACGCGTCCGACATCACCGGAACATCGCACGGATCGAAATTGGACCGGACGAACTAGGCCGATTTTTTGACGCGGGTCTGCGTACGACAGTGACGCAGGAGTTACAGAAAATTGGTTACGCCTATGTAACCTTGGACTTGCTGGGGTACCGGCGCGGCAGTACGAATGAAGTGTTGGTAAAGACGGGTTGACAGACCGGCTGGGAAACAGGTAGTAACAACCGCGTGAAACCAATGCTTGAAGACAAGGTCGCTGTTGTGACTGGTGCCGGGCGCGGGATTGGCAAGGCGATTGCCGTACGGCTAGCAGGCGAAGGCGCACGTGTGGCCTGTTGCGGACGGACGCTAGCCAATGTTGAAGCGACGGTCGCGGCGATTGTGGCGGCCGGTGGACAAGCCAAGGCGTATGCGGTGGATGTGGCCGACGCTGTGCAGGTGATAGCGACGTGCGAGCAAGTGCTCAAAGATTTTTTGCGCGTGGATGTGCTGGTCAACAACGCCGGCGTGACGCGCGATCAGCTGTTACTGCGGATCAGTGAGGCCGATTGGGACACGGTGCTGGACACGAATCTCAAGGGCGCGTTTCTGTTCACAAAGGCGATTAGCCGGGCAATGCTCAAACAGCGGAGCGGGCGCATCATCAATATTTCTTCAATTTCTGGCTTGACTGGCAACGCCGGGCAATCTAACTATGCCGCCTCGAAGGCTGGTCTGCTTGGCTTTACTAAGTCGGTGGCGCGCGAGTTGGCCTCGCGTGGTATTACGGTCAACGCGGTAGCACCGGGTTTTATCGTGACGGACATGACGACGGTCTTGGGACCGGCAGTACAGGAGCAGTTGAAGGCGCGGATTGCGCTAGGTCGCCTTGGCGAGCCGGACGACATTGCGAACGCAGTGTTGTTCCT
>JBAXAT010000301.1:0-3197 GCA_037142335.1 Verrucomicrobiota bacterium
AGCAGTCGGCGCAACCATAACTTGTCCGCCGGCGAGCTCCAAAATCAACTGCCCGGCGCAAATATCCCAGAGCTTGATGCCGTGTTCGATATACGCATCGTACCGGCCACAGGCGACATAAACCACGTCAAGCGCCGCCGCGCCCATTAAACGCATCTTGCACACACGGCCAATTAAATTTTGAAAGTTCACAAGACTCTTGCGAATCGTTTCCTCATTTTTGAAAAAGCCGATACTCACAATCGCTTGCGCCAGTTCTGATCTGTCACTCACGCGGATCAGCTGGCCATTCAAAGTCGGCAACTGGCCTTTGGCTCCGGCAAACAATTCATCACGTTCCGGGTCGAGCACCACACCGGCAACAGTTTCCCACTTATTATCACCAATTCGTTGCTGCGCCGCGATGCTTACCGCATAATGCGGGATGTTGTAAAAATAATTCACAGTCCCATCGAGCGGGTCCACTACCCAACGGATATCGGCCTGCTGGTTACCGGTAATCGCTTCCTCACCAAGAATGCAATGGTCTGGGAAATCGGCAAGAATGACGCGAGTGATGAGCGCCTGCGCCTGTTCGTCAAGCGCGAGCTTGATGTCGTGCTGCGTCGTGAGGTTGACGTCGAGTTTGGTGCCGAAGTTTTTTTTCAGCAACTTACCGGCCGCGGTGGCGGCTTCAATGGCGGTGTCCAACATGTCGCGGCATATAGCACAAGTTTGGCAATCTGTGCAAATAAAGACAACCTCCTCGTCGGAGCAAAATAAGCGGAAATTGCAATTCATCAAGCCGGCATGGTGTTTTTGCATTCGCTGGCACGACTGGCCGTGGTGGGTATGCAACTTGCTTTATCAACTTGGCATGAACATCACTGAACACAGCCTTGTTGAGCGCCACCACGACCGGCGTGATTTGGTGGCGAATGTCTTAAATAAACGTCGCCTGGCCCTGTTTCAATCCATGACAGATGCGTTTGGCGAGAAACTGAGCGCGGAAGAACTCGATATCCACTTCACGCACATGCCGGCGCGTTACTGGCAACGCGCCACCGATGCCTCGGTCCGCCGGCATCTGGAGTTGATCCATGAGTTCTTTGCCCGGCTCGGCGCCTCAGATCATGCCGGCACAAGCTGCATTGTCCATTGGTATCATGTGCCCGATCGGGGTATCACCACCGTTGAGATTTGCACGTGGGACCGGCTCGGTTTGTTGGCCAAAGTCGCTGGCGCATTTGCCGCCGTCGGCCTCAACATCCTCCGCGCCGACATCTTCACTCGCGCCGACAACGTCGTACTCGATGTGTTTGAGGTGAGCGAACCAAGTGACCACCACGTGCGCAACGAAGCACGGTTCAAACAAATGGCCGCCGTGCTGGCCGGCGCGCTCAAGCCGGGCGGTTCACTGCCGCACATTACGGCCACGCGTCTAGCAACCACCACCGTACCCGAAGTTGGTTTCGATGCCAGCCGGGATAACAGCCAAACCGCGATGACGGTGGAGGCCGACGACCGGGTTGGCCTGCTCTACAACATTTTTACGGCGCTGGCCCGGTGCGATGTCAACATCGCCCACGCCATCATTACAACCAATGCCGGTCGCGCTGGCGACGTGTTTTATCTGACCGACAGCTTTGGCCGCGAGATTCGCGACACGGCGCGCTTTGATCACATCTGTGCGCTGGTCATTGGGGCGTTGGTGTGAGGCTCACGCCCACTCGCACAACGACTCGACATAGGTGGCGCTGCCGTCGCGGAGCCAGCCGTCGAGTTGGGCAATGTCTTTAAGTTGCTGGCCACACAAGCGCGGGACGACAATGAACCGGCAATCATCCACTTCCGGTAAGGTCGTCATGTCGCCCAAAAGTTTCTCGGCGGACGGACGGTTCATACCAAGTTGCGCTTCACCTGCGACTCGCCAACAGAGCTTGCCGTCCACACCTCACCAGAAGTTTACCCCCAGCCTGCCCCCTTTCGGATTCGTCCAGCATCAAGCATCATCGCAGCGCCTCGGGACTCACTTATAGGGTAGCCGGTCAAAGCACAGTCCCGGCGTAAGATAGCCCAAGTTTCTTTGCGTCAGACTGGTCGCGATTGTCGTCGCCGCACAGCCCATATCGTGACTGCGCCGGCTAGCCACATCAACACCACAGTCGGTTCGGGAACCGCGACCGGCACTCCGCCGATGATGAGCTGATGGATTTCGGCATTGCCCAACAACGTGACTTGACTCATGTTCCAAGAATTGGAGTTTACAAAGTAGACGCGCATATTGTCGCTGACAATCAGCCGCGTATCGGCAGCCAGAAACAGGTCGTTCACAAACAATGCATTGGTCGTCAGACTCGACTGCGCCTGATCAAACAGCAGCGTTGCGTGGTTTGTCAACGCCAGTTCACCCACAGCAAAATTATTCACAAACCCGGCCACATCACTATACGCACTGACATATTGCACCCCGTTACTCAGTGAGTCGGGCGTACCAACAAAACCACCGGTCAACAGTTTCCCAACTGTGTCGAAACGCTGCGTCAGCGTCAGCCCAGTCCCATCAAATACAAACTTCGTCCCGCTGCCGGATTCAATCCCGGGTGTCACGTTCAATGTCTGCCAAGCCGACGACTGCGTGCTTTGATTGATAAAATCACCTTGGAACGTGTAGACATCCCCGGCTGCGGCGTCGATATATCCACTCGGAGCCGCGGAATAGGTACCAAGGAATGTATTCGTGGTCAGATCAGTGATCCACGCACCGGCGTTAACGACCTGGCTGTTGAATGTGCCGACGCTGTTAAGGAAGTTGATAGTACCAGTGTTGGTGACCATGCCGCTGACGGACAACTGCGCCGTGCTCACACTGACAAACGCCCGGCTGGACAGGGTCAGCCACACCGCCAGACTCTGAACCCCATCGTGCATGTTCCACTGCGCTGAGCTAGCGCCGTTGCCGATGACGGCCGTGAGATTGTTGGAAATGAAACTGGAAGAAGTGGACAGTGTGCCAGCATTAAAAACGAGCACCCCAGCGCCGTTGGTCAGCAGTAGCTTGTCTGTGGTAATCGACCCACCGTTGTTGAGAGTCAACGTCCCGTGCCGCACATCCAACACTCCCGAACCACTCGCATTGGTGGCGGTGAGCCGGCCGCCCGCTACCAGTAGGCTGTTACCGGTGGATGTGCCCAGCTGCCCAACAATCACAGAATCTG
>JBAXAT010000302.1:0-3194 GCA_037142335.1 Verrucomicrobiota bacterium
AGCCGTTACTGGCTCACTGGCCGGTGCCAAGTCAAATAGCCGATCCAGACCAACCGTTTGCAATAGCTCGAGATTGCGCGGGTTGACGTTGGCAAGGCGCACTTTGCCACTGGTAGCCGGTTCGCGCAGCTGCAGTCCAATACCAGCCAGCACACCGAGAAAGGTACTGTCCATTCCGTCACATAGACCTAGATCCACTACAAATTGCCGCGCGCCATTGCCGATCATTTCTAGTGCATACCGGCGTAACGGCTGACCGTTGCGAAACGTCCCGCGCCCGGCAACACACACCCTCACATTGCCGTTGCTGCGGCCGACAGAAATTCCGTTTTGGGCTTCAGTCATTATCGAATCCATTGTCACCAGTAATATATTACCAAGAAACTAGTTTTGCAAAGTAAAGGACATAGTAATGTAACGGAACCGTTTCAGTCAATGCTTGGTGTGATACCCAAGGCCGGTCACTGCCCGCCAAGTCCGGCCGTGTTCGTCCACCCGCAATGTCACCGGTGTACTGAGTTGTGTGAAGTATTGTCCCACCGCCGCTGGCAACTCGCCTTTAAACACGATTACTGCTGGCCGCCCATCGTACTGATGCAAATCCGCCCAATACCGGTAACCCAAGCCATGCTCACCAAAGGCATACCCGTTCACGCACCCCGCCGGTTGCCGGAGATAATACCCCAACTCCGCCGCAATGTTGTATTTATCGGCGCCAATGTAAAACACTTGCTTGCCGGCGCGCTCGCCTTCCGCCCGCGCCAATTCTGCCAACTCACGCCATCCACCGGCATGGGCGTACGATAACCGCGCGGGTTTGCCAGTCGCCAAGCTGATGTGCCCAAAAATTGCTGTCGCACCGCAAATCACTGCCAGCGTCCAAGTGCCCGCGCGCCACCACCGGCGGCCTGCCTCCAATGCTTCCACCCACAGCGCGCCACCGCCGAGCGCGAGCGCAATGAAGGCCGGCGCCGTCCAATTAACGCGCGTGCTTGTCTTGAAACTCGCCATTGCAAACAGCAAGAACAGTGGCACCCCAAATGCCGCCACAAAATTCCAATTGTCTTCCCGTCTCAGCCATCCACGTCGCACACCGCACCATGCCGCCGCCAACAACAATGCCAAGCCAACCGGCGTCGGCATGAGTAGTTGGTACAACCAGAAGCTGCCGACCCATCGCAACGCATCGCCGGATTGCCCGACTGTTCGCGTGGATTGAAAAACAAACGAAACCCAATCATGTTGCGCATTCCAGATAATGACTGGACTGAAGACTACCAACGCCAAAATACCAGCCAACCACGGCTGCGACTTCTTCAACCAAAAACGGTACCGCGGCGATATCGCCAAAAAAATCAATAACGATGGGACTAGCACTAGTGCGTAATATTTTGAAAGCAGCGTGCCGCCCAAGGCCAACCCGGCTAGCGCCCAATACCGGTGCCACTGCGTCTGCACCGCACGCGTCACCGCAAATAACGTCAGCGTCCAGAAAAATATAAACATCGCATCAGGTGTAACTAGAAACCCAATACCAACAAACACTGGAAGAATCGTGAACAGTAGTGCGCTAGCTAATGCGCTGCGTTCCGAAAACCATGCCTTACCAGTCGCCAATAGCAGAAAGCATGTAGCAATCCATGCCACTAGATTTGCAAAACGAACACCGAGATGCGTGTCACCAAACAGCATTGTGCCAACCCGAATCCCCCACGCTACCATCGGTGGATGATCAAAATAACCAAGTGCGGGGTGCTGCGCATAAGTCCAATAGTATGCTTCTTCTGGAATTAGTTCCGTACGGCCGGCCATAAACAACCGCAAGCCGGTCAACGCAACAATAACTAACAGCAGTGTGAGCCAGAGTCGTCGGTTGACAATCACTGTAGACTCTCACGGAGTTTTTGATTCTTCGCCCGCGCTTCGGCAGAAATCTTCACTTTAAACTTCACCAAACGATCCCGGAGCGCAGCGTCTCCGGTCGCAATAATTTGCGCGGCGAGGATGCCGGCGTTTTTTGCACCGCCGATGGCCACCGCCGCCACCGGCACACCGCTTGGCATTTGCACGATCGAGAGTAACGAATCCAATCCGCCGGCGCATTTGGTTTCAATCGGCACGCCGATTACCGGCAGCGGCGTTACCGCCGCAACTACCCCACCTAGATGCGCTGCGCCGCCGGCGCCGGCAATGATGACTTTCAATCCGCGCTTTTCTGCCGTCCGCGCATAATCAGCCACGTCGTCGGGTGTCCGGTGCGCGCTCATTACGTTTACCTCACAGGCAATGCCAAGTTCGGACAACGCATCCATCGCCGCTTTCATCGTTGGCCAATCTGAGTCGCTGCCCATCAAGATTCCCACCAAAGGCTTGTCGGTAGTGTTCATAACTCTGACAAAGACTTCAAAATGGTTTCGAGTTCAAGTCTTTTATGTTCGCGCTCTTCGGCAACAGCCGCGGCTGGCACGTTGACCAGCGGGCCAACGCGCAACGTCGCCCGTCCAAATGGCAGCGGAATCATAAAACCATCCCAGCTGTTCAACTCGATTTTGTGGGATAGGACGTACGAAATCGGGATAATCGGAGCGCCGGTAAGCTGCGCGAGGCTGATGACGCCGTCAGCGACTTTGTATTTTGGCCCGCGCGGGCCGTCGGGTGTAATTCCGGCATCGGCACCGCCCTGAACCAGCCGCGTCACTTCCAATAATGCTGCATTGCCGCGCCGGCTGCTTGACCCGCGCACACAAATCAGATTAAATTTTTCCAGCACGCGCACCAACTGCTCGCCGTCCTTGCTCGTGCTGACCATGACGGCAACTTTGCCGCGTTGCAGAAAACTCCAGTATTTCCAAAACAGGTATGGAACCAGAAAGAGCCGGTTGTGCCACGTAACAAAGATTGCTGGTTGCGGTTGTCTTGTCACCAACAAGCTGGCCGGATCTTCAATGCGCCACCGCAGCGAGCGGCCAATGGCGAGTATCAAAAACTTCAACAACCAGCCGCTCATACCGCAAACTGCAAATCATAAAGTCGTTTATATGTTTTACCGAGCGCGATAAGTTCGGCGTGCGTACCCTGTTCAGCCACACGCCCTTGATCAAGTACAACGATCCGGTCCGCGTGTTGCACAGTCGACAACCGGTGGGCAATAACCAGCATCGTCAACGTGCGCTGACTGGTGCCCCACATCAAAT
>JBAXAT010000303.1:0-3190 GCA_037142335.1 Verrucomicrobiota bacterium
GGTCATAATTGAACTGAGTCCCTGGATCCTCGAACTAACGGCCGGTCGGCTTCACTTCAACAATTCCATACCAGTCAAAGTTACTGAATTTTTATCCCCCCGCTATTTCCAAACCTCTTTTTTTACTTGGTGGAAACAAATTACCAAATCACGACGGCATGCTAAGGCTGGCTATCATGCTTGGGATGGTCAGACATTACCGGAAGGCGGCGCCATTATGGCCGACGGCAGCACGCTCTTCCCAGAACACATCCAAAACATACGAGAACGAGCGCGGATTCTGGCAATGGCGGTCGAGTTTGGGCAAAAGCCCGTCGGCATCCCGCAAACCTTGGATCCTGACGGCAAAATAAAGCTAAACACCTTCCTCGATATGTTACAGCACGACGGAGTTCAGCCAGTCTTATTTGTTCCGCCCTATCACCCACAAGCTTACAAATTGATGCTCAACTCAGAAAAAAGCAGAATCATTGTCGAAGAGCAGAAATACTTTGAAGCTCTAGCCAAGCGGCGCGGGCTAACGCTGGTTGGTTCCTATAACCCGTCTGACTTAGCGCTGACTGAAACCGATTTTCACGACGGGTCACATCCCCGTGCCGATGCAATTCGCCGCATTTTTGTCGGCCGCGTGTCTTTGGCGAAAATCGTCGGAACAACTCCCGCCACCGGAACCGCCAACCGGATGGAACTAATTGGAATTGATAACGCTAATGGTCTTGAAACTGTTAACGGCCGTCCGTTTTTTTGGATTGGCGGTGGCGACAGTTGCCTGAGTCTTCACTGTGCAACAAACGGCACTGCCTTACTAGGATTTTGCGCTTCCGCTGGTCCAAGCTTACCGGAAACCTCCGAACGCTTGTTACTGCTCCGCACCGAGTCAAGCTTCTCAAGACTAATCCGAATCAATGATAATCCAAATGTGGAGGTCACATTCCCGGTACGCCACGGACTTAACCGTGTTTACCTGACCCCGCTCGATAAACCAACCGCCAAAACACTTTCAAACGGTGACCCACGTACATTACTGGTTGGAGTATCCGGGCTGTCTGTAAAACTCTTACCAGATGCGGCAGTCATTCGGGAAGCTGACCAATTCACGCTCCGTCTAACAACAGGTTGGTATGGCGTTGAGCATTCCGGCGAAGATTGGTGGGCTTGGTCCACTGGTCGCGGACAGATTAGCGTGTTCTCTAAAAAAGCCGGCTCCGTCATCCTGACCGGCGCATTAGGTTCAGCGAGCCATCCGAACATAATTGATGTGTTTGTCAATGGAATCAAAGCAGACACTTGGTCACCGTCCGAGTATGGACCGACGGGCATCCCGCCGGTCCACTTCGCACTTAATATAGGAGAAAATATTATCGAATTTGTCAGCCAGAAACCCGCAGTTACACTCCCTACCGACAAACGTTTATTGGCGATTATGGTGAAGAATCTGGGGATCCTGGAAAATTAAAACCGCTAGCACTGACAAAGTGCACCAAGCAATTACGACTGTTACCTCTTTACTGGTTTTGTCGAACTCGTAGATATTCTACCAGTGCATGCCTCACGTAAATCGCGCACTGATAACAACATCTCAAGCAATCAGTCAGCTACTTCTAGTAGCTAGGTTCATGGCTTCAACCGCAAGATCGCGATTGCCGTAGGCAATCTTGTTGGCGGAATTGTGACTGACAAATTCAACCGTCTTCGCGCCGGGCTTTGAGCGGAAAATAAACAGCAAGTTCCTTCAGGTTGTTTAAGTGCAATGTAGCAACCGGCGTGGCGGTCACGAAAATTTTTCCGTCGTTTGTCTGGCACAGAGAAATCAGGCTTACTAGATAGTTGAGCCGTCAAATTCGTCCGGGCAACGACCCGCATTGTGCCGCGGGCAGCGCGGTCCAATACTACGAATTAACACCGTCGTGCTCGGGTTGATACCGGCCGGCACCGGAGACCATAGCAAGCTGTTCTAGTAGTTTTTTAGTCAGCATTTTTCAAGGTGAGATTCTTGATTAGATAAGCCGCAATACGCGGATCACTGGTTGACAGACGACCAGGTTCCGCATCGCAGGCAAACACGACATCCAGCGTGTTGCTGGAGAAATGCAATGGAAACGGCGGCGAGGTCCACTCGTGCCAACCAGGTTGCGTAGCCAATTCAAAATTCTGCCCGGCAACTGCGAGGCGAATAGGGTGGCGATCGCTGAGGGCCAAGTATGACAACGTCACTGTTGCCAGATTGGGCTGGTCACCTTGAATCCGGTAGGTGAAATGCAATTGCTTAGGAACCCAGTACCAAGAACCGGTTGAATCTACTTCGCACCCAAGGCCACCGATGGCGCTTTGGAGGGCAAAATCGGTACTGGGATAGCGGTTCAGCCAAATGTTACCAGCACGACTCGCTGTCGGCGGCACCGGCGAATCCATGGAAATCACCCACTGACACGGCAGATCGCTTAAATCTTGTTGGCTGGCCGGTAATGAATTGAAATAGCCATCAGTACTCCAGTTGCCGGCTAGGGCGCGATTGTGTAAAGCATAAATCAACATCTGGCGAGTTTTATCCCCCATATCTAAAAAGATTGGCGTATTGGTTGGGATCGCGGCCGCCAATTGACGGATTCTAAAGAAGGCCGCCAACGGATTCTTGGCTAAACCGGTTTCCTGTCGAAGCTGGGAGGTGAGCCGACCCGCCAGTACAATATTATGAATAAACCCAATGACTAGTATTCCTAATACAATCATGGATACACTCCGAACGGCAAGCCACCGCCAACTAAGCGCTGCCAACCCGGCCACCAGCAAGCAGAATAGACACGGCGCGACCCAGTTACTCAACTTAAACTGACTAAACGATTGCCCAACCCCTTGAGGCCAAGGTGCCGCGACAACCCAGCGAAAGTAAACAAATACGACGACCACCAGCGCCAGAAACACCAAGTGTGGCAGTAATTGCCACACCCCACGACGATGGCAAACTACCAGCCCGCAACCAAAAATAATAATCCCCAGCAACGCTACACAACCAACTCCACTCAACCACGGCCAGAGTAGGAAACACCACTCCCCGTGATGTGTTCCTGTTTGCAATCCGAGTGCGTGCCAAAGAAACCCCCACCACGGCCAATCAACCGGCCAACCGACGATGATAGCGGCTGACAATCGAATGGCGCGAATATTCCGGAGCCATTCCAGGTTCACCATG
>JBAXAT010000304.1:0-3182 GCA_037142335.1 Verrucomicrobiota bacterium
ACCGCAAACGTGATCGTGATCATGTTCAGGTGGCCGATGACCAATGTCGTGTAGCCCATCGTAATCGCAATCACCAGCACCAGACAGCAAATCGAAAGCAACATCCGCAGCCAGTCGCGAAATCCAAACACGATGACCACCGCGATCAGGATGATCGTCAGGATGGATGACTGCTTAGCGTCGCGTTCCGACACCGCCATTTCATCGTAATCCAAGACCGGCTCGCCGGTCAGGCTGATCTTAACGTCGGTAAATTCCTGCTGGGCAGCGGCCATGATGCGGCGAATCTTCGGCACAGTTGCCGCGTGATGGTCGGGAGCCGCAATCTTACCGTCCAGCCGTGGATGCAGCAAGATGACGTACATCTTGCCACTCTGAAAAACATGGTACCCCTGCCACTTCATCTGCTGTTCTGCCTCGCCGAGCATTTCATCACTAAAAAACGCACTCGCCCACGGCGACAACAACCGCCACTTCGCCGGTCCGTCCGCCTGCTCGCCAAGCTGCTTCACGATACCGGTAATCGTCGGCAGAAAAGTCTCCATCCGCCGGCGCTGTTCTTCGGTGGCTGTCTCCATTTGCTGGAGCATCTGGTTCATCGCGTCGAAGAATGTTGCCAACCGCGGATTAGCCTGGAGCAAATTGACCAGCTGGTTGAAATCTTTGAGCGACTCGCCAATTTGCGCCAGTTCCTCGCGCGAGAGGTAATACAAAAACCATTTCTCCATCGGCTCGAAGTCCACCCGGTAAAACACATCTTCCGGCACGAACTGTTGCGCGACCGGTGCATCGGCTGGTGCCGGATTGTTACCGGCGGCGAGGAAGTGACGAGCCAACGCGTCCACTGCCGCGCGGTTACGTTCCGGCTTGTCGCTTTCAACGACGACGAGATAATCTTCCTCCGCGTGAAATTCCTCGGCGTACTGGCTGTACAATTTCCAGTAGGCGCTGTCGCGACCGATCAAATCGTTGCGGCTGGTCTTGAGTTCCAGCTTCCGGACCGAATACACCGTTGCGACCGCCGCCAGCGCGACAAAAATAATAATAAACAGCCACGGACGGCGAATAACCGTGTCAGCGAGTGCCGATAGATAACGTTGCCGGCTCATCAGTTCTCCCAAATCCCATCCGGTACGTGCGCCAAATCACCGGTCACCCAGTCGGCACCCAAACTCCGTAGCGTCCCGGCATCGAGACTGGTCGTGAGCGCCAAGCACCGGCTGCCGGCAGCTTTCGCCGCTTGCACGCCGCTCGCCGCATCTTCGACCACCAGGCACGCCGCTGCCGTCAAGCCAATGAGCCGGGCGGCGGTTAGAAAGATTTCCGGGTTCGGCTTCTTGCTGGCGACATCACTGCCGGTCACGATGGCGTCGAACAGCCGGTGCGGTAGCCCGATTTCCGGCAACATGCCATTAAGTTTCATCCGGTCCGCACTGGTGGCCACCGCCAGCTTCAAGCCGCGCGCCCGACAACTCGTAATAAACTCCGCCGCGCCCGGTAAAGGTTTCAACCGACCGGGAATGTGCTGGAGAAAGATTTCGTAGGCGCAATTCTTGTCGACCGACAAATTAAGAGTGACCCCGTGATTTTTCGCGACGCCACCAAGGTACCGGTCTTCGCCCATGCCGCGAAATGGTCGAAACTCGTCCGTGTGCACGGTTACACCGTAAGTTTTAGAAAACATTGCCGCGGCAGCTTCGGCCATGAAATCTTCTGAATCGCACAGCACGCCATCCATATCGAAGATAACCCCGGCAAAGCTCACGATGCGCCGCTGCGATTACTCAGGTAGGCTTTGACCAGATTTGCGCCCAGTCCCCACATCGGGCCCAGCGGATTCTGACAATCAGTCAACACCGCGTCGAGGGAGCTGACGAAATAACTGATGTCCTCATCCGTGATGACAAATGGCGGCAGGATGCGAATCACATCGCCATGGTTGCCTGAGACTTGCGTGATGATCCGATATTTTTGGAGCAACGGCATGACGAGCATCTGCGCAAACAAACCGTCGTTGGCGGCGTGCACCATCTTCCAAGCCATTTTCAATCGCAGGCTCTTCGGCTCGTGAAACTCAATGCCGATCATCGAACCTTTGCCGCGCGCTTCTTTCAGGAACTCGTGTTTGGCGCGAAGCTGATTGATGGCATCCATCAATTTCTGACCTTGCATGGCACTGCGCTCGACGAGCTTGTCTTCATCCAGCACATGCAACGTCGCCAGCCCGACCGCCATGCCCAGGTTGTTCCGGCCAAAGCTGGATGAATGGACAAAGCACCGATCCATCCGGTGATAAACTTTCTGGTAAATCGCGCGCCGCGTAATCATCGCCCCGACCGGCACATAACCGCCGCTCAACGCCTTGCTCGTGGAAATCAAATCCGGTTCCAGCCCCCAATGCTCGAACGCAAAGAACTTACCGGTGCGTCCGTAGCCGGTCTGGACTTCGTCGCAGAAAAACAGCGTCCCGTATTTCCGGCAAAGCGCCTGAGCCGCCGGCAGGAAATCGTCCGCCGGCAGTCGCACGCCTTTACCTTGGATGCACTCGACGGCAAACACCGCGATATCGCGTTTGCTCAGCACCTGCTCGAGCGCCGCGAGATCGCCATACGGCACTTGCACGCCTTCGAGCATGTCGCCAAAGCCTTCCCGGAATTCCGCATTGCCCATGATTGAGAGCGACCCCATGGACAATCCATGCCAACCGTGATCGAGATACGCCAGCTTGTTGCGCCCGGTGGCCGCCCGGGCAAATTTCAGACAGGCCTCGACCGCTTCAGTACCGGAGTTGGTGAAGAAGACGGCATTTAGGTGTGGCGGGCAATGTTTCACCAGCGCCTCGGCCAGCAACCCGCTCAGGAACGAACAATCCATCTGGACCATGTTCGGCAAATCGAGGTCGAGCACGTCGCGGATAGCTTGGGCGACTTCAGGCCGGTTGCGTCCGATGGCGAATACGCCAAACCCGCTGAGCATGTCGAGGTACCGGTTATTGTCCTTGTCCCAAAGGTACTGCCCCTTGGCTTTGGCATAGACCTTATCAAACCCTATCGTTCGCAAAACCTTCACGAAGGTCGGGTTGACGTATTTCTCGTGTAAATCGTAGTTCTCGCCGAGTCGCGTGGCGACAAGCTGCTTGATATCGAAAGTTCCCATAAATACGGCGACAGTTTACCGGTACA
>JBAXAT010000305.1:0-3166 GCA_037142335.1 Verrucomicrobiota bacterium
TCCAAACGTAAATCGTGTGGTTGGTGTCGCCCGGCATTTTGATCCCCCAATCGCCGGCACCGGTGCGTGAAATCGGCACGTCGTTAAGTCCTTCACGGATGCGGTTGACGACTTCGTTCCGGCGCTCGTTGGGCTGAATGAAATCCGGCTGGTCGGCAATCCGTTGGAGCAATGGCTCGACATACCGGCTGAGGCGAAAGAAATAATTCTTTTCCGTCTTCCGTACCAGCGGCTTGCCGTTGATCGGCGATTTGAACTCGTATTCCTTGGCCTTGTTTTCCGGTAAATATTCTTCCTGCCCGGCATCGTACCAACCTTCGTATTCGCCAAGATAAACATCGCCGCTCTGCAACAACTCGCCCACGTACTGCTGCACTTTTGCCTTGTGCCGTTCTTCCGATGTGCGGATGAAATCATCGTTGGCGATGCCGAGTTTCTTGAACGGGTCTTGAAACGCCTGTGCGTTCTGGTCGGCCCACTGGCGCGGTGTCATCCCATGCTCGACCGCCGAATCCACCACCTTAGCCCCGTGCTCGTCGGTGCCGGTCAGGAAGAACACATCGTCGCCACAAAGCCGGCGATACCTGGCGACGATATCGGCTAGCGTGGTCGTGTAAACGTGCCCGATGTGCGGGCGATCGTTAACGTAATAAATTGGCGTTGTGATGTAGAATTTCATCAGCGTGGTATCTTCGCAGCTTACCGGAAGTTCGTCAACGCTTGCTACCGAGGCGCTCCAGCAACGTGATAATTACTAGGATACAAAGTGCCTGTACAATCACAATCAACGCGCCGGTTAATTCTGACCAGAGAAGAATCGTCGCGCCAAAACCAAGTGTCAGCGTAATGAGATAAATCAACGTCACCGCCCAGCTTTGTGGCAGACCGAGCCGCACCAGCCGGTGCGACAGGTGGTTCACATCGCCGATGTACACCGGCTGTCCATGTTTCATTCGAATCCACATCACCATCACCAAATCAAACAACGGCACCGCCAGCACCAACAACGGAATCAAGACCGGTAAATGTGTCGGCGTCCCCTGCCGGTAAAACGTTCCCAACACCGGTAACATCGCCAGCATGTAACCGACAAAATGACTCCCAGCATCGCCAAGAAAAATTGTCGCCGGTTTGAAATTATGCGGCAAAAATCCCAGCAATGCCCCGGCCAACGCCAACCCGGTCACGCACACAAAATACTGTCCCTGAATCCCGGCCACCAACGAGAACAGCAGCGCGCACACCAACCCGATACCGGCACAGAGTCCATCCATGTTGTCGAGGAAGTTCATTGCGTTGGTAATCGTCACAATCCACAACACCGTCAGCACGAAGCTGGCGACCTGGCTGTGCACGAACAACGTCACGCGCATCCCGCCCAGCGCCACGAGTAGCGCGATGCCGATTTGGCCAAGCAATTTCGTGCGCGCCCGTAGATCATGACGGTCATCGTATGCACCCAACGCGACCATCAGCAAGCCGCCGACGAGCAGCACCATCAGTTTTGGCCAAACCGATAACATGCCGGCAATGTGTACGCTCAGATCATCCGGTAAGTTTAAGTGCGCAGCAGCCAGCACGACGATGAGATAATTAAACAGCACGTTCAACACGAATGCGCCGAAAACGGCAAACCCGCCGAGCAGCGGCATTGCCTGGGTGTGAATTTTGCGTTCGAGGTTCGGCTGATCCACGCAACCCAAGCGAAACGAAAGTTGTTTGAAGACCGGTGTCAGGAGCAATGCCAGCATAAAGCTGACATCGAACACATAGAAATAAACCAGAATCCAGTGCATGGTTGCCACGTTGCAGCCGAAGTGTAACCAGCCATTCTGGGGACTGCAATACCCGAAATGCAATCTTGACCCCGCCTGCCGGCAGCATACTATCACCGCCAATTCAATGAACACACCCTGGATTGAACCATGGCAACTGACCCGCGCGCTGACACGCAATGAAGCTTTCTGGCGCAACAAACTCGACGATGGCCCGTTGCTGTGGATCACCGCCGCCAACGCCAAACCCGGTCCAACCGTCCCCGAACCCGCCACCGACGAAGAATTATGGACCAACGTTGACTACCTGATGGCGGCCACCGAAAGCCGGTTAGCGGGTACACATTTCGCCGGTGACGCACTGCCGGTCTTTTGTCCGTGGCTGGGACCGGACCAGTTTGCCAGTTGGCTGGGCGCCGAGCTGGTTCTCAAACCGCGCGAGTTCACTTCCTGGAGCAAGCCATTTGTCGAAGACTGGGACGCGCAACCGCAATTCCGCATTGAGCCCGACAACCGCTGGTGGAAACTTTACCTACAAACCGTGCGCGAATCCGTCCGCGCCGGCAAAGACAAATGGGTGACCGGTTACCCGGACTTGCATACCGGCATTGACGCGCTCAGCTCGCTTCGCGGCCCCGACCGGCTGGCCACCGACCTTGTCGAATCACCGGCCGCCATCCACCACGCCATGCGCCAAATGACCGACCTCTGGAAATATGTCGTCGATACCGTGTCCGACATCGTCCTGCCGACCGGCCAGGGCACGTCCAACTGGAGCATGGGCTGGAGCCGGCAACGATTTCTCTGCATCGGCCAAAATGATTTTACCTGCATGATCAGTGCCGAGATGTTCGACGAATTTTGCGGCCAGGACAACCGCGAATGTTGCAACCACGTGGACGCCACGCTCTACCATCTCGACGGTCCCGGCGCGATCCGACATGTGCCGCGGTTGCTGCAACTGGAAAAGCTCAACAGCATCCAATGGATTCAAGGCGCCGGCCAACCCTTGCCGTCGCAATGGCTCGACCTGCTCCGCCAAATCCAGGCCGGCGGCAAGTCGATCCAACTGTTCTACGGCGGCGACCACGGCGGGCAGGCTGACTTGCGCCGCGAACTCGACCTGCTCCTTGCCGTGCTCGACCCCAACCGGCTATTTATCTGGGCGATCGTGGATTCCGCGAAAACTGCCGATGACGTGGTTGCCTACGCGCGCAGCCGCCGGTAAAGTTCGTCGAGTTTGCGCACCATCAAATCTTCGCCGAACTCGGCGCGCACCAGTTGCCGTCCTTGGGCACCGAGCCTGGCCGCCAGTTCCGGGTCTTGCAGCAACCGGATCACTGCCGTCGCCACGCCACCGGCATCTTCGGCGCGAATCAAAAAACCGGTCT
>JBAXAT010000306.1:0-3166 GCA_037142335.1 Verrucomicrobiota bacterium
TGACAAAGCCGTTGCCGACCGCGTGCCCGAAGCCGATTTTGCCTTTGTAAAGCTCACCGATAATCAACGTCGTATACACCGGTAAGATTGGCCACGCCGTGCCGAGGTTGCTAAACGGCTCAACCAGCAAGCGCAAGACTCGTTCCCAATAAATCATCAGCGGCATAGCGCGATTTCCTACCACAAACTATGTCACTTGGCTACTCGACACTTACCGGCTATACTGCCGGCATGGTTTTGGAAATCGTTAAATTTGGACACCCGGTGCTCCGCACCAAAGGCAAACGCATCGACCGCGTCACCGCCGAATTGCGCCAATTTGCCAACGACCTGAAGGAAACGATGTATGTCGCCGATGGCGTCGGCCTGGCCGCCCACCAAGTCAACCGCGCGATCATGCTGAGCGTGGTGGACGTGCGTGCCAGCGAGCTGCCGTCGGAACTCCGCATCAACGGCCAGCCGCAAAATCTCAACGACTGGATGCCGCTCACGCTTTTGAATCCGACAATCCAAGACTCGACCGGCGAAGTGACCGGCACTGAAGGTTGCCTTAGTTTTCCCGAAATTAGCGCGAAGATCCGCCGCGCCGAGACCGTCACCGTCCACGCCCACAATCTCGCTGGCCAGGAACTCAACTTCGTCGCCACCGGCCTCCTGGCCCGCGCGCTCCAGCACGAGTTCGACCACCTCAACGGCGGGCTGTTCATTGACCGGATGGATGCCGCCACACGCGCCAGCCTCGCTGGCAAGCTGAAGAAATTGCAAAAAGAAACCAAAGCCGCGCTGCTCGCCGCGCGCAAACCACGCCGCATTTTGGCCCGCATATGAAATTTCTCCGCACAGTTCTCGAGTTATCTGCAAATTTCCGCCATTACCGGTCGATCCGCGACGTCCGAGTCGCCGCCGCCCTCTGGTATCTGGTCAAACTGGTTTTCCCAGTCACCCTGCTGACGCTGCTGGTGCTGACGCCGGTCGCGTTGCACCGCATCGATGATCTGGCGCAATGGATGGACCGGCACTTGCCGGCGTTTGCAATCAAAGATAGTCGGGTAACGAGCGCCGTGCCGCAGCCCTGCCGGGCCGGGACCGACAACTTTTTATTCATCCTCGACACCACCGGCGCAACCACGCAACCCGACACCAACGTCCTGCAAGGGCTATTGCTTAAATCCGATAGTTTTGTCTTTTGGATTAGCGCGACCAACGGCCCGACACCAGTCCTGCGCACCCAGCATTCCAGCCTGCGCGGCTTCCCGGACGGAACCGTGAATGGCGCTTACTTCCGGCAACTCTTCCGGACCTTCCTGTGGGTTGGCGGACCGGTGAGCGGGCTGCTGCTCACGGTGATTGCGTTGCTGATTATCCTCGGCCACGCCGTCATCTTCGCCAGCTTTGCGACGTTGATGGACCGGGGCGCGATGCGGGCGCTTAACTTCTGGCAACTCCTGAATATCGCCATCCATGCCGCCACGCCGGCCGTGCTGGTGAACGCCGCCTTTATCGCGCTCCAACTGGACAGCATCAACCTCTGGTGGCTCTACCTGATTGTGTACGGCCTCTACCTCATCGGCGCCGTCGCCGCCTGCCGGGAACCAGTCCCGCAAGATTCAGCCGAACCGGACGACTCGGTTTAAGGTGTTTTCGCCGGCACCGCTTGGGCCAAGCCCGCCAGCAATTCTTGCTTGGTGAACGGCTTGCTCACCAGCGCGCAGATGTTCGGCGGCAGTTTGATATTCGCGGCCAATAAACTGCCAAAACCGGTCATCATCACCACCGGCAGCTTGGGCCAATGCTGTTTGATTGCGGCGGCCAACTGGTCCCCATTCATCTCCGGCATTCCCTTGTCGGTGAGCACCACATCAAACTTACCGGTCTGCAACTGCGCCAATGCCGCCGCGCCATTCGACACCACCACTACCGTCTGGCCAGCATCGCTCAGAAACGCCTCGGCAACGTCGAGCAACATCGGCTCGTCATCCACCACCAACACGCGCAAATTCTGACTCAGTACGGCCGGCGTGCTGGCGACCGGTGCCGCCTCTGGTTTCGCTGTGGCGGGCACAATCGGCAACCGAATCTTGAAAGTGGTCCCCGCCGCACAGCTTTCCGCACTCACCGTCCCGTTGTACTGCTCCACGACATGCTTGACCATCGACAAGCCCAGCCCCAGTCCTTGCCCGGCTTTTTTGGTGGTAAAAAACGGCTCGAACAGCCGCGCCTGCACTTCCGCCGGTAACGCCGGGCCGGTATCGTGCACCCACAAACCCACCGTTTCTCCCTCTACCAGCGTGCGCACCGTGATGACCCCGCCGTGATTCAGCGCCGCCACGGAGTTGAAAATCAAATTAATCAACACCTCGCGGAACGCGAACGCCTCGCCAATCACGCCCGGGATCGGCATCAAATCCGCCACCACTTTAATCGTCTTACCGGCCGCCTGCGGTAGATCTTTCCAATGCGGTTCCGTCAGCGCGATAGATTGCTGGACCAACTTATTGAGGTCGATTAACTCCGCCTTGCCGATTTTGCCCGGCTGCCGCGCAAAGAAACCCATCTGCCGCACAATCTTGACCGCATCCGTCGCGCTGGTGTTAATCAGTTGCAGAAACTTCCGAGCCGTTGCCTGGTCGTCCAGTTTCTCCGGGCACGTGAGCAGTAAATCACTGAACCCGACGATGGGCGCCAGCGCGTTATTGAAATCGTGCGCCAAGCCGGACGCCATCTGGCCGAACATGCGCTGTTTCTCAGTCTGAACGAGCCGGTCCTGCATCCGCTTCAATTCTTCCAGCGCGACCGTCAATTCCGCATTGCTCAATTGCACCGCGGCTTCTTGCCGCTTGCGTTCCGTAATGTTGCGCGCCACATGCACGCTGCCAAGCAGTTCACCGGTCTGGTCGTGCACCGGCGTGCAGGTAACCAGAAAATGGCTGCCGAGCCGCTCTTCGTAAACTTCGCTGGCGTGCGGTTGCTGGTCCGCCATTAACTTGGCGTGCGGACAGAAATCCGGCACTTGGTCCAAACCGTGAACGCATTCAAAACATTTCATCCCGATCGCTTGGTCCGGCGTAACACCAAGTTTGGCGGCCATCGCTCGGTTGGTTCGCAGAATTTTGTGATTGGGGTCGATGATGCTGATCAGATCCGGTACCGCATCAAACGTCCGTTC
>JBAXAT010000307.1:0-3146 GCA_037142335.1 Verrucomicrobiota bacterium
CCAGGGTGCCGTCGCCATGGCGGAGGATCTCCACCGCGCGGGTTTGACACGGCCAGTCGATGAGCGACGCGGTAGTGATTTCCCAGAAGCCGCCGCCCTGCCCGCCGGGATGCGGGTGCGGCGTCACCCGGTGCAGATGGCGGTGCCCCACCAGCCAGGCCACCACACAGGGGTGTCGATGCAGCGCCTCGGTGAGGGCCTGCGCCAGCAGGCGCTCCGGGTCGGCACCCCGTTCATTGACCAGCGAGGCCGAGCCATGGTGGCTGGCCAGCACGGCCAGGCGGCCGCTCTGCGCCACTTCCACCAGCCGCGCCTCCAGCCAGGCGATTTGCGCGGCGCCAATGCTGCCTTCGAAGTTGCCTTGGGGGTGGTTGGTGTCCAGCAGGATGATGCGCACATGCTCGGTATCGACAAAGGTGTCGGCCCGGCCCGAGCGCACTTGCGCCTGGCCATAGCCGGCCGCGCCATGCTGCATGTGGGCGGCCAGCCATTCGCGCAGGTCCACCGCACGGCGCAGGGGTGAGGCCGAAATCTGCCGGCTGGTGCCGGCGCAAAACTGCTCGGGGTGTTCCACATACAGGGTCTGCGGATCGGCGGGGCGAAAATCCGGCGGGCTTGCCAGGGCCTTGTGGTCGCCCACGGCAATAGCCTCGATGGCGGCATTGGGCAGGGCCGTGCCCTGGCGCATCACATCGTGGTTGCCGGGCACACTGGTCCAGGCAAAACCCAGGCCTTCTGAATGCAGCTCGGCACTGGCGCGGGCCACAAAGCCCGGCACCGCCGGGTAGCCCAGCGGCTTCCACAGGTCCGCCACTTCCGCATCCGGGCACCAAAAGGGCCAGGCAACTGCACCCAGTTCGTGACCCGGCTCATGCACGCCGCCATAGGC
Organism: Verrucomicrobiota bacterium; assembly: GCA_037142335.1. GTDB lineage: Bacteria > Verrucomicrobiota > Verrucomicrobiia > Palsa-1439 > Palsa-1439 > CAINDI01. Next base: position 890 of record JBAXAT010000307.1, read on the forward strand.
CGACAGCGCGGTGCGTCCACCGGCCATGATTTTCAAAAACGCCTGCAACTCATTGGCCTGCGCGTTGTCTATGCTGTCGCCGGTGCTGATGGCCAGATCAAAGGCCTTGTTGCTCCAGGGTGCCAGGGGCTTGCGGCGCAGGCTTGCCACATGCGCGGCCAGCGCCCAATGCGTGAGCGCTTCATAGGGCCGGTGCATGTGCAGCAGGTTCTTCCAATAGGGGTCTTCGGCCAGCATGCTGTTGCGGATGATCCACTCGCGCGTCTCGTGAATCTTAGGGCCGGTGGACAAATCCATCACGGTGTCCGCGCCCCAGCGGATTGACCACTGCATTTTCTCAACTTCCTCCGCGATGCTGGACGTGATGGCGCTATTGCCGATGTTGGCGTTAATTTTGACGAGGAAGTTACGACCGATAATCATCGGCTCGGATTCCGGGTGGTTGATATTCGCCGGGATGATGGCGCGGCCACGGGCGACTTCGCTGCGGACAAACTCCGGTTCCAATCCTTCCCGGATGGCAATGAATTCCATTTCCGGAGTGATGCTACCTTGCCGGGCGTAATGTAATTGCGTGACCACCTTGCCGGCACCACGCGCAGCAATCCATGGTTGCCGGAGTTTTGGCAAACCCGCTTTGAAGTCAGTATGCACCGGTCCGCTGGTGTCATAGACGCGCACCGGCGGATTCGCTTCCACGCCGCCGGTATGACTCACCGTGGGTGACAGCGAGATTTCACGGAAGGGGACGCGCACATCGGGATGGAGTTTTCCCGCAACATACACCTTGCGGGATTTTGGAAAGTCTGCCGATTGTTTTGGATTATTCAAGTTTTCCCTCCGCCAGCATTACCTGGATCAGGTTGTTTGGGTTTGTTCTCAGCCTCGGCATTGCCGAAGCACCCCCGCAAATCAATTTATCAATGGCACGAGCCGTGTCCGCAATCGCACCCGCCGGACTTTTTCTTCTGGGAGTTCGGGTTTTCGATTTTGAACCCTTCACCCTCCGGCGTCACGACGTAGTCCACCACGCTGCCTGCCAGCAGTGTCGCGCTTTGCGGATCAATGACCACTTCGACGCCCGCATGCGCCACGACAGTGTCATCCGCCTTTTTGGCATCGAAGCCCATGCCGTATTGCAGACCGCAGCAGCCACCTTCTTCAGCATACACACGTAATGGCTTGCCGGATGCGTCATGTTCTTTTTGTAACGTGCCAATTTGTTTGGCAGCACTTTCAGTCAATGTAATCATAAGGTACCTACGCTGTGGTTGACAGTAACAGCCCCGATAATGCCTGTCAAATGCACCGGCTAGGGTTGCGGGAAGGCCTTGTTCAGGAACCGGCCATTCTTCTGGATCAACTCGCCATCGGCGTAGATCTCGCCACCCTTGCGCAAGTCGCGAACCATATCCCAGTGCAGGCCGCTTTCATTTTTATTACCGGTCTCCGGGTAGCCAGCACCCAGTGCCAGATGAATCGTTCCGCCAATCTTTTCGTCAAACAGTGTGTTCTTCGTGTAGCGCTTCACGTTGTAATTTGTGCCGAATGCCGCTTCGCCAAGGAAACAGGAACCTTTGTCCATCGCGACCATTGCGCGAAGAAAATCCTCGCCTTTACTGGCAGTGGCCTTGGCGACTTTGCCTTTCGAAAACCAAACATGGGCATCATGGACTTCCCGACCGTGGTGTACCGCCGGGAAACTGAACTTGATGTGGCCTTCGACGCTCGTCTCGACCGGGCCGGTAAAGACTTCGCCGTCGGGGAAGTTCATCTGACCGTCACAGTTGATCCATTTGCGGCGCTGGACGCTGAACCGGATGTCGGTATCCTCCGACACAATGCGAATTTCGCGCGTCTTGTTCAGGAAATCTGTAAGGGCCTGTTGTTTTTTGGAAATCCGTTGCCAAGTTTTGATTGGATCGGCATCGTCAAGGTAACCGGCGCCGAAAACGAAATTCTCATATTCCTCCAGCGACATCTCCGCATCTTGCGCACTGGCCTGGCAGGGCCATTGCGTGCCGACCCACCGCAACTTACCGGCCGCACTCCGCGTCATGAATGTCTTAAAAATTGGTTTACGCGCTGAAGCGGCTGTGGCGAGCCGTTTCGGATCAACATTGGTCAGGCTTTTGGTGTTTTCGTCCGCCCAGAAACCAATCTGCGCGTCAATTTTTGACACCTTAAACTTGGCAAATGGCGAGACCCATTTTAACTGCTCCGGTTGGGCCTCGGCATAAAAAATCTCCGTCAGTCC
>JBAXAT010000308.1:0-3142 GCA_037142335.1 Verrucomicrobiota bacterium
ATTCCGCCTGACGCGAAGTGGGAAAATTTTCGGTATGCTGCGGAACAAATCCGCGGTTTGTGCAACCAATAAGGAGAGAACGATTATGCCACTGAAATGGAAAAAAGTTTGGGTCGCCGATGAGACGTTCGAGTCGGCCGGCGTGTTTGATGTGAACAATGACGGCGTGCTCGATATTGTTTCGGGCGCGTTCTGGTATCAAGGACCGGACTTCCGGCGAAAGCACAATGTCGGCAAGATTGCGATGCACGGCGAATACTTCGATGACTTTTCGACAATCGCCCTCGACATCAATGGTGACGGCTATCTTGATTTCATTACCGGCGGCTGGTGGGGCGAGACGTTGCGCTGGCGCGAGAATCCGCAGGGCGATCCGAAGAAGGAATGGCCCGAGCACATTATTGCAAAAGTCGGCAACATCGAGACGACGCGCGCCTGGGACATCGACGGCGATGGCGTGATTGAGATCGTGCCGAATACACCGTGGCATCGGCCCGTCCAAGCCTTCAAGTTGGTTGCGCCAGGCAAGTTTGATTGCCACACCATTTACACATTCCCGGAAGGACAGCGGCAGGGACACGGGCTCGGCTGCGGCGACATTGCCGGCAATGGGCGCAAAGACATTGTGCTGTGTAACGGCTGGCTCGAAGCACCGGCCAATCCGTGGAAAGACCAATGGATTTGGCATGCGGACTTCGTGGACGCGCCGTGGGCGGGGAAAAATGTCAGCGTGCCGATGTTGGTTGCGGATGTGAACGGCGATGGACAAAACGAGATCATTACCGGCAACGGTCACGGCTATGGCCTCTGGTGGAGTGAGCGCCGCGCCGGCAAGTGGGTGCATCATTCAATCGATCCCGGCAACGCGCAGTACCACGATATGTTGTGGGTGGACATCGATGGCGATGGGCAGTGCGAGTTGGTAACCGGCAAACGGCATCGCGCGCATTGCGGCAACGAAGCCGGCGAGTGGGATGACGTCGGGATGTATTATTTCAAGTGGACCGGCGAAGGCTTTGTCAAACAGGTGATTGATTACGGACCGATTGGCACCGGTAAAGGGTGCGGGATTTATTTTGCCGTCGCCGATTTGCGCGGCACGGGCCGGCTCGACATCGTCGCGCCCGGTAAGGAAGGGTTGTACGTGTTTTTTAACGAAGGAAGTGCGTAGTCGATGCGAATTGCCCTGAGTAGCGTTTGCCTACCGGATTTAAGTTGGCGGGAAGCCCTTGCCGTAGCGGCAACGGCGGGCTACCAGGATGTCGAACTGCTAGCGATTCAGGGCTGGAAACATATTGATCCCAACTCCGTCACCGCTGCCGAAATTCAAGCTGAAACCAAGCGTGCCGGTGTCCAGATCATTGGTCTGCACGCTGGTGGACTAGATGGATTGGACGACACGACCATCGCCGCGACCGAACAGTATCTACGCCGCGTTCTTCAACTCGCGCACGAACTCGGTATCCCGCTGGTCAATGTTAACGGCGGTATGATGCCTAAAGACGGAAGCGACCGGCCCCCAATGCTCCAACGCATCACGACTGCACTACATCGCCTCGCGCCGGTGCTGGAGCAGTTGAATCTGCGGCTCACACTTGAAAATCACTTCAACTTCCAGATCGAACAGCCCGAACACTACGGCGGCCTGTTTGTTTCGCCGCGGATCGGCATCACCATTGACACCGGCCACTTCACCGCCGCTGGTGTGGACATGCCGCCGTTCATTCGCCGGTTGGGCCAGCGTGTCTTTCATATCCATATCAAAGACCACATCGGTCCGCAGTCCGTCGCCTTGGGTGACGGCCAGACCGATAACGCCGGCGTAGTTGCCGCCCTCCGTGAAATCGGGTATGCTGGACATCTCAGCGTGGAACTGGAACTTCACAACCCAGCTGCCCGGTTACCGTCCGTCCAAGCCGCGTTGCCCTACCTGCGGAGATTGCTGGCATGAGCGCACGCGTTGCTTTCATCGGTTGCGGCAGTCACGCAACCAATAATATTTTCCCGATGCTGAAGTACGCGCGCTGCCGGCTCGACAGCGTGTGCGATCTCGACGAAACACTCGCCCGTCGCAACGCGCAGATTTTTGGCGCCGAAGCAGTGTACACCGATGCGCGGCGCTTGCTCGATGAACGCAAGGTGGACGGCGTATTTGTCGTCGGCCCGCCGTCCATGCACTACGAAGTCGGCCGCCAAGTACTCGAACGTGGCTTACCGCTGTTCGTCGAGAAGCCACCGGCCCCAACGCTCGCGCAAACGCAGGAGTTGGCCGATCTTGCTCACCGGCACGGGACGTTTTTCATGACCGGGTTCATGAAACGCTTCAGCATGACCTACCGGAAAGCACAGGAGCTGATGACCTCCGGCCAGTTCGTGCCGGCCGCGGCCCGGTTCCAGTACGGGCACTGGGCCATGTCAGATTTACGTTCGATGCTGCTGAGTATGAGCTCGCATCCGCTGGATCTGGCGTTGACCTTTTTCGGGCCGGCGACGTCGATGCAGTCGGTACTGTACCGCAACGAACGCCAGGCGATTTCGTTGGCAGTTACGCTGCGGTTCGCATCTGGCCGGTGGGCGCAACTGATGCTCGATGCCTCGCAACCACGCATTCAGGAGCGCGTAGAAATCTCCGGCACGATGGATGGCGACAACGCGTTGCTTGTCATGAACAACGTTGAACACTTGGAACTGCACCGGCAGAAACACTCCGGCATCGACCTGCTCACACCGTCGCTCGATACAATCAACCCGCAGTTCGATCTGGCCGACATTCAAGTCTGGCGTCCTGACTACGGGATTCCAAACATGGGTCAGACCCGTCATTTCAACCAAGGCTTCGCCGGTGAAGTCCGCGAATTTATCGACGCGGTTATTGAGAAACGCCCCGCTGTTCCCGGCACCGCCGAGTCTCTCGCCGTCATGCGACTCATCGAAACCATTGCCGCGAATCCGGATGGCGAATCAAATTTAGAAACCCAAACCAAAAGGAGTTAGTCATGGCAAAGATCGCAATGATTGGTGCAGGCAGTCTGGTGTTTTGCAAAACGTTGATGGCGGATTTTCTGGCGACGCCGGCACTGGCAGGAAGTGAATACCGGTTAATGGCATTGACTCACACGCGGCTCGACAAGATGCACGCGTT
>JBAXAT010000309.1:0-3132 GCA_037142335.1 Verrucomicrobiota bacterium
CAATGCGGTTCGTTTATTCATCGAACCGAATGAAGTTCGCACCACCGCTTCGACAGGCGCTTCCAGCCGGTAGACCTTGGCCGCTTGAATGATCGTGCTCACGCGAGACGGAGTATGGGCAAATCGGCGGACAAGAACAAACCGAAAACGAAGCGGCTAACAGATACCTGGGTAAGGCCGGCCGGTAATCAAGCGCTTGCCATCGGTGAAACCCTCTGCGCGACCGCGCAGCCGCTCAATCAACCGCGCCCGCCACCGCCGCAATTCTGGCCGGCGGCGCTTGGCGAGGTCGCGGAGTTCGCGGGGATCTTTCACGAGATCGAACAACTGTTCCGCGCCGGTCGCCGGCCGCCAGATGTATTTCATGCGACCGTCCGTGAGGTAATGATGCGCCTGTTCCTGGCTGTAGCCGGGCGAATGTTCGCCGTGCAGCCAGTCGCGAATCTGTCCCTTGCCGCCGCGCAAGACCGGCACGAGACTCCGCCCATCCACGCCGGACGGAATCGGCACGCCGGCAAATTCGAGCAGCGTCGGCAGCAGATCTTCGAGGCAAACCGGCTGGTCGCAAGTCTGGCCGGGCTTGAAGCCGAGGTCGCCTGTTCCTTGAATCAGGAATGGAATGCGCGCAGAGCCTTCATATGGCTCGCACTTGCGGAAGTAATAATGATCGCCCAACATCTCGCCGTGATCAGAGGTGAACACGATTAACCATGGACGGCGACGCGCCCGGGCGAGTTCGCGGAACTCGGCGATCAGCCAGTAGAGTTGATCGTCAATGTGGTTAATAAGCCCAAAGTAACCGGCCTGTGCTGACCGCAACGCCTCGCCGCGCAAGACAACCCGGTTGCGGTCAACGCCGCAGCCACGCCCGTCGTTTGGCGGCGGCACGGCCCAATCGCCGATGGCGACCGGCGGCAGTTCCATCCGCCGGTAGCGCTCGTAGTAAAATGCCGGCGGGATGAAGGGCGGATGCGGCGCCATAAACGAGGCTGTCAGAAACAGCGGCTGCTTCCCAGATTGTTTGCGGATGATTTCGCGGGAACGCTGCACCGTCCAATTCGTGAGATGGAGATGATCGGCGAGTTGCCACGGTTTTGCGGTCCAACCATTGAAGGAGATGCCGTGGCCTTTCACGCCGCCGCTGTCGGGCGCGTGTTTCTCCAGCCACCGCGCATGGTCATCATTGCCAACGTAGTTTGAACCGAGCACCTGAGTCTGGTAACCGTAACTGCGCGTGTACGGAGATTGGTGCATGTGCCGGCCTGCTAACGCCGTGCGGTAGCCGGCATCGCGCAGTAGTTGCGGCAACGTCGGCGACTTAATCGGGATGTCGTCCACATACCCAACCACGCCGTTCGTGGCCGGGAATTGTCCGGTGAGCAACGAGCGCCGGGCGGCGATACAGGACGGACAGGTCACGTACGCGCGCCGGAAATGTGTGCCATGTCCGCCAATCTCGTCAACATTCGGCGTCAGCAACACCGGATGCCGCTCCAACGACAGGCAATCACCGCGCCACTGGTCCGGCATGATTAACAGGATGTCCGGCTGGTTGGTCATTGGCAAACATCCTACCAGAGCCGGTGCGTGAGTCCAGTCTGTCGGATTTTTATCGGCACCCACTTTGTCCACATTTGGACAATACGTTCGGGCATACTTAGTGGCCGTGAACTTAGATAACGAACTGTTCTTGGCCCAGAAACTCAAACAGAAACGCCTTGAATTAGGTCTCGGCGAAAAGCGTTTCGCCGACCTGCTCCACGTGTCGCGCTCGCGCTACCGGCGCTTTGAGCGCGACGAACACGGCCTCTGGCTCAACGATGCGATTGTCGCCGCCCGGCAACTAGAAGCTCCCTTCTGCCGGGTAATCGGGTTGCAATGTCCGCATCACCAGCACTGCCCGGGAGGTTGCCGGTGAGACGGCGCACGGGCGCGGCCCACGCCCCGCCGGTCGCCGCGATTGACGGGCGGATGACCTGCAACCTTTGGCGGTCAACCGCCAAGCCGGGCGGGCGCTCCGCCAACGAACGGCGGGCGACCGCCGACAAGGCACGGTTGACCTCCGTCAATCGGCGGTTTACCGCGCCTCAAAGTGGGTCTCCCGCAAACTGTCAGCAGGGCGCCGCAGATCAGCGCAGGTCGACCGCGAACTGTCCGCGGTTGACCGCGTGGCGTCGGTGGTCGCCCTCCCGACACTTAACCATGAGGTGCTTATGCCACGCGTTCGGCGTCGGTCTCCAGACCGCGCCGTTCCATCCGACCGCAAGGTCTCCTCAACCAGCAAGAACTTGGGAACCGAGTGCGGGGTCTGGAGACCCTCGCACAACCCGGTATTTTCAGGTTCACTTAACCATGAGGTACTGATGCCGAATCCTTGGCTGCCACGGTGGGGTGACCCCGCCGTACGCTTTGACCGCGGTTGGCGCTACCCGACTGCGTCTGAAATCCTGTTCGCCAAAACCCAACCAACCCTGAAAGGAGTTATGAAGAAAAGTCAAAACTACTTCCCCAGCCGCATGGCGGAACAGCCGGAATGGCTCGGGAATTTCGCAACGAAACTGCCGAACTACGAAACCCCGCTCGGCTTGCCGCCGGCCTATGTGGACGCGTGTGTCGCGTCGGCGAACTTCCTCATCTACGTGCTCGGCACGTGGCTGACGCAAGTGCGCGACTTCGGCCCCGCCGCGACCACCGCGACGGACCTGCTCATTAGTGGCAGCGGGCCGGACCCCGTGGTGTTACCGGTATTCACTGCTCCCGCGTTGCCGACCGGCGTCGCCGCCGTCCCGCCCGGCGCGCTCAACCGGATCTTCGACATGGTGCAATTGGTCAAGTCGAGTCCCGGTTACACCGACACCATCGGTCAGGACCTCGGCATCATCGCGTCCGGCAATGCCACGCCCACCACGATGGTCGCCGACCACATGGTGCCGGAGGTGAAGTTCGACACCGTGCGTGGTGCCACCAGCGAAGCGGCCAAAATCCGCTTCAAGAAACAAGGGCATGGCGGCGTCTACATCGAATGCAAGCGCGGCACCAGTGACTGGAGGTTCCTCGCCATCGACAGCGAATCGCCCTACCTCGACGACCGTCCCCTGCTCACGGCCGCCACCCCCGAAGTCCGGCAATACC